>JBAVVQ010000766.1:0-7938 GCA_049697375.1 Rhodomicrobium sp. | reverse complement strand
CTTAGACCGGATCTGAAAATGTTTGATATTTTTTCAAGCGAAAGGCTCGAAGAAGCTACGCCGGAGGGTCATGCAGCCACCTTCATGTCACTTGCCTTCTCAAGGAAGCGGCGGAACTCAGGCGGTGGCGTGAGGCACATTGTTCGATATGTGTTCAAGAAGGGCAGCCAAATAAAAATACCCCGCAAAACCATTGATTGGCTCGCGTTCTCATTCGCGCGCCGAGCTATGACGAAGCGGCAGGAATCGTTGACGAACGGATAAATATTAGCGGGGCTCTCCTGGTTGATAATTTTACGCCGGGCACGAAGGCGTCACTTGTCAATGCGGAACGGCTGGCGGCGCGAACAGGACAGCTTGGATTTGGGGTCGGCGTTGCCTCGGACGAAGCTAGGTGCGATGCTCTCCCGTCGCGGTTCAGGCTGCGGCCGTTGGCCGAGATGCAGTCTTCATTTGCGCCAGCTTAGAGCACATGTCTGTCCGGGCAAGAGAAGCGCGCCGATAAGAGGTTTTCCGTTATTCTCCGGTCGGTGTGGACTTCGAAAGCCGGTCAAGCTGGTTCTGCATAGCCGAAAGCTGCGCTTTGAGCTCTGCAATCTCTTTAGAGGTTGCGGGGTTCGCAGGCTCCGGCTTCTCCGGGGCGCTATTCTCCTCCTCTGCGCGAGCCTTCGAGAAGGGCGCAAACATCGCGAATGCGCGCTCGAAAATTGCCATGTTCTGCCGCGCCTGCTCCTGCATGGCCTCAAATGCCGCAGCGCCAAAGGCGTCCGTGAACTGCTTCCGATATTCCTCTTGCTGACGTGCCAACGTCGCGAGGCAGAACTCCAGATATTTCGGCACGAGCTGCTCTATGGAGTGCCCGTAGAAGCGGATAAGCTGGCGCAGGAAGCCGATGGGAAGCAGATTGGAACCGCTCTTGCCTTCCTCTTCCACGATAATCTGGGTCAACACTGAGTGTGTGAGATCTTCACCCGTCTTGGCGTCGTAGACGAGGAAGTCTCGCTCGGATCGCACCATCTCGCCAAGATCTTCGAGCGTAACGTAGCTGCTTGTCTCGGTATTATAAAGCCTTCGATTGGCGTACTTCTTAATGATGACGGGTTTGGACTTATCGTCGGCATCACCCTTTTTGCCCCCCGCGGCCACCGTCAACGCCTGTCCAGCTTCATGAAACCGGGTTACGCGCGATAACTTTTCGACTGGATTATTCATTTCCTGGCCCAGTGGTTTTCGCTATTATAAAGCAAGTTGCACGCCTCGCAGTTGATTTTTTCGCACCTGCGAAGCACCTCGCCCAACTTCTCATTGTGATCAACGCCGCGGAGGCAGCCTGGGGCGCAAAATGGCAATGCCGCTCAATTAAGCGTTCCTGCGGAACGTTAATCCTGATAAACTCCGGCTCACATCGGCTGGGAAGGATACGGACATGGACGGGCAAGAGGCCATCATTATCGCGAGCATCGGTGGTGGCCCGGGCATCGCCATGCGTGTCGAGCGCGATTAAGGCCACGAACTGCCGGCGCCTTTCCCGGCAGCAAGGGTGCTCGCTCCTCTGCGGTATGCCACCTGCTCAGAGTGTGCGAGGATTATCAGGCTGGTGGCAAATCATTCAAAGTTGAATCAGGAAAAGTTTTCTAGGAGGGAACATGTCCAAGGTAGCTGTTGTAACAGGCGGCACGCGTGGTATCGGTCGCGCCATCTCTGTCGAGCTGAAGAATAAAGGCTATCAAGTCGTCGCGAATTACGGCGGCAATGACGAAGCTGCCCAAAAGTTCCAAACTGACACAGGAATTCCAATTCTCAAATGGGATGTTGGCGATTATGACGCTTGCGTCGCTGGATTGAAGCAGGTCGAAGAGAAATACGGGCCGGTCTCCATCATAGTAAACAATGCCGGGGTCACCCGCGACGCTATGCTTCACCGGATGAAACCCCAGCAATGGAAAGACGTGATCCGCATCGACCTCGATAGCGCGTTCAACATGACGCAGCCCGTTATCAACGGGATGCGCGACCGCAACTTCGGGCGGATCATCAACATCTCATCCTTGAACGGCCAGAAAGGCCAGATGGGGCAGAGCAACTACTCCTCAGCCAAGGCCGGGATTATCGGTTTCACGAAAGCGGTGGCTCAGGAAAACGCTAGGAAGGGCATAACCGTCAACTGCGTGGCCCCCGGTTATATCAATACCGAGATGGTGGCTGCCATGCCCGAGAAGGTTCTCGAAAGCATCACTGCGCAGATCCCGGTCGGCCGGCTCGGCACGCCGGAAGAGATCGCGAAGTGTGTGGCGTTTCTGGCCAGCGACGACGCCGGGTTCATCACTGGGGCGACGATAGCCGCGAATGGCGGCCAGCACATGGCTTGAACAGGGCCGCAATCTCCAAACGCCAAAGCATCACGGCAGCGGGCGCCGATTTAATCGGCTCCCGCTTTTATTCTCTAAGGCACTCCGCTATTTGGCTGGGCGGTGCTCAGATCACCCGAACACGGGTTAGGCATGTCACCGGCAGTAATAATTGGGGCATGCGGGGTCGCATTAGACCGCATACATCGTTCCAGCGCAGTTGGATCGTTGATCTGTTGGAACTGGCGGCGGATACGATGCCGGCGAACGGCAATAGCGCCTCTTTGGTGGGCGCGCGCTCGAGTTCGCATCGACTATCTTGGCAGTGGCCTTCCCGACAAACGGGCACATTGTTCTTTAAGCTGACCTAAATAAAGGGGACACATCCCAGCCTGTGACCATGTCCGCGCTCGCGCTCCACGCCTCTCAAGTATTTGAGGATTTCACGTTCACGCCCCAGACGAAAGCGATGCGCGTTAGAGATACCTCTCCGTAGCGTTCAGGCGCCGCCGCAACAATAGCGCCTCCCAAACCGCCGTAGAAAGCGCAGGCGGTTTCGTTGTCCTTTAAAGCCCAGACGACAAGGTGGCTAAGCCCCTCGCGTTTCAGCGCTTTCTTACTCGTTGCGAAAAGCCGGCTGCCAAGGCCCACCCCCTGAAAAGCGGGACTGACGTAAAGCTCAAAAATCTCCCCGGCTGGCCAGGGCCACGTCCCCCTTGCGGCGCCCCAGGTCGCGTAGCCTTGCGGTACATCGTCAAAGAGAAGAAGGGTAACATTCGCGCCACGCTGAATTTGCTGCTGCCACCATCGTGGTCCGCGCCGAGCAATCATGCGCTCAAGATGGAGATGGGGAATGATACCCTGGTATGTTGAGCGCCAAGCTGCTTCATGGATTGCCGCCACCGCGCTCGCATCTTTAACTATTGCTGCTCGAAAACTGGTTAGGTCAGCGCCCATAAGCAACCCTACATCCAACACCCGTGGTTGACGAGGGCTCTCAGGCAGTAAAACGAACGCTGACTCTATTCAGCGCCATCTGCCGGGCTATCGTCAACTTTACGAAGCAGCCTGCCGAGGATCCGAGTAGCCAACTTACCATCCTCGTCGCCCAGGCAGGACAGCACAAGCCGGTCAGCACGCCGGGCGTTAGGCTTTATCGCTTCAAGAAGTTCACGTCCTTCTGTTGACAGGCTTACCGCGTAGGTCCGTCCGTCCTGCATCGTGCGCTGGCGCTGGATCACCCCGCGCTTTAGAAGCCTCTGCACGACATCGGCGAGTGTCGACCGGTCGATTCCGGTCAGCCGGACAAGGTCCGTCTGGCTTAGCCCCTCATGGTGAGCGACCGTCGTAATCACCGCATACTGCCGCGCCGTGAGATCGAAGTCCCTGGTTTCTTGCGCGAAAATTTCTGAGGCTCGCTGACTTGCGCGATGCAGGAGATGAATAACAGATTTGTCTATGGGGTCAGCGCGTGCGCTCGCCGCTTTCTTTCGCTTCCGCCCCGGTTGGCTCAACCCTGCTTTTGCGTCCAGCATTCTCTTCCGGCTGCTCGGTTAAACTCTGAACATTGCTACGAAAATGAATAGGGCAACCGTTCGGTTCCATGCAGAGCACGGAAAGATTAAGAAAGATCCTCCCGTCAAGAAGGGAGAGATCCATCATCGTTCAGAGGATACCTCGGAAATCTGATGTCGCATAATCAACGTGATTTGAAACATCATGAAAAAGAAGGTCAAGGGCATCAACCCGAAGGATTTGAAGCTGACCCAGGTGTCCGTCGAGAAATTTCGCCAAACGACTTCGTTGAGGACGGCCAGGAAGAGAAAGAAGCCAATCCATCGCAAAGTCAGAAGGCGCCAGCCTTCCTCCCGCATTTGTAGTATCTCGCCGAGAGCGAGCTTCAAAACGGGCCGGCGGAAATAAAGGCCTGCAGCCAGAATGAAGGCGAAAAGTGTGTTAACGACCGTTGGCTTGATCTTGATGAAGGTATCGTCGTGCAAATAGATCGTTAGGAAACCAAAAATCATAACGAAGACGCCCGTGACAAGGGCCAAGACAGGGATGCGCTTGAGAAAGATACGGCTGGTAACCAGAGAGATTAAAGTGGCGGCCATGAACGAAGCGGTCGCGTAAAAAATACCAAATTTGCCATTTGTAATGAAAAAAACCGCGAGAGGACCGACCTCAAGTGCAAGCTTCAAGAAGGCACTGACATTACGCTTCTTATTGGGCGTATCAAGGTGCTCCACATAAACCTCCAAAATATCAACTCATACCAGCAATGGCGCGTGCGAAATCTCCCGCATCGAATGATTGCAAATCTTCCACGCGTTCACCAACACCGACTGCGTGCACGGGGATACCGTATTTGCTTGCGATAGCGACAAGGATGCCGCCTCTCGCCGTCCCGTCGAGCTTGGTCATGACAAGGCCGGTTACCCCTGCCGTCTTGTCGAAGATCTCAACTTGGGAGAGCGCATTTTGCCCCGTCGTAGCGTCGAGCGTCAGAAGGACCGAATGCGGCGCGGCCCTATCCAGCTTGCGGATCACCCGGATGACCTTTTCGAGTTCCGCCATCAATGCCGACTTGTTTTGCAAGCGGCCCGCCGTATCAATGATGAGAACATCGTAGCCCTCGGCCCTTGCGCGCTGGAACGCATCGAACGCAAGGCTCGCCGCGTCGGCGCCCGGCTCGCTGGCGACTACCTCGGAGCCGGTCCGTTCGCCCCAAATCTTAAGCTGTTCGATTGCCGCAGCCCGAAAGGTATCTCCCGCAGCGAGCATCACCCGCAGCCCCTGCCTGGCAAACTGGTTCGCGTACTTGCCGATTGTGGTGGTCTTGCCGGTGCCATTGACGCCGACGACAAGAATGACGTGCGGCTTCCTTGACACGTCGATTTCCAGCGGCTCGGCGACCGGTGCGAGAGTCTTCTCCACCTCCTGGGCCAGGATGTCGCGAACCTCCTCGGAGGAAATATCGCTGTTGTAGCGGGATTGGCGCAAAGAATCCGTGACGCGAGACGCGACATCGATGCCAAGGTCTGCCTGGATCAGCAGGTCTTCCAGCTCTTCCAAGGTTTCGTCGTCCAGCTTCCGCTTTACAAAGACGCTCGTGATGCCCTCAGTCAGCCGCGAGGATGTTTTCGTCAGCCCTTGACGCAGGCGCTGAAACCAGCCGAAGGGCGCGGTTGTCTCCGGGGCCTTCTCTTCGGCTTCGATCGACGTGGGCTCGCCAGCCGCCAATTCAGTATCTAACGGATTCTCCGACGTTTCGGCCTTTCCGCCGAACACGCGGCCAAACATACTTCGCTTTGGGGTGTCGCTCATGACAGGCGCTCGCCGATAAGGTGGCGCTCGCCGTAGCTGGTGGCCCGCGCTTTCACGATTCTGCCGCCTGACCCCATGCCTTCGCCGCTGATTTCGATTTCAGTGAAGCCCGGCGTGCGGCCCATGCCGTTATGCTCCATCAGCACCTGGAAAACTTTGTCTTGCTGTGCCTGCAAATGGAGGCTCAGGCGGTCCGCCGCTTTGCGGCGCAAACGCGCAGCGCGCTCCTTCACAAGCGCGCGGTCAAGCTGGGGCATGCGTGCGGCGGCTGTCTGAGGCCTCGCAGAGAAGGGAAAGACGTGCAGAAAGCTCAACCCGCACTCGTCAACGAGCCGGAGCGTGTTCGAGAACATGGCTTCGTCCTCGGTCGGGAAACCAGCAATCAGGTCTGCTCCGAATACGATATCCGGGCGCAGGCGCCTCATGACTCTGCAAAACTCAATGGCATCTTCGCGCGCGTGGCGGCGTTTCATCCGCTTCAGAATCAGGTTGTCACCCGACTGAAGCGAGAGGTGAAGGTGGGGCATGAGCCGCTCTTCTTCCGCGAAGGCCTCGGTAAGCGCTTCATCTGCCTCAATTGTGTCAATCGAGGAGAGGCGCAGGCGCGGCAGCTCCGGCACGAGCTTTAAGATGGTGCGCACAAGCCGGCCCAGCGTCATGCCTCCCGGCAAATCGGAGCCATAAGAGGTTAGATCGACGCCCGTCAGCACCACCTCGCGGTAGCCTTCCTCAACCAGCGCTCGGACCTGGCGCACAACGTCGCCTGCCGGCACAGAGCGCGATGGCCCTCGCCCGAAAGGGATCACACAGAACGTGCAGCGATGATCGCAGCCGTTCTGCACTTCGAGGTAAGCCCGGCTCCTGCCGCCAATACCGGAGATCATGTGGGAAGCCGTTTCGCGCACGGAGGCGATATCGTTGACCTTGACTCGCGCAAGATCGTTTGCGGCGATGCGCAGAAATGTCTCGGCAGCGGTTTTCTCGGCGTTGCCGATCACGAAGTCGGCCTCGTCCATCTCGGCGAAAGTTTCAGGTTCGATCTGCGCCGCACAGCCGGTTACGATGATCTTCGCGGCGGGTCGTTCGCGACGAACCTTCCGAACGGCCTGACGAGCTTGCCGGACGGCTTCGGCGGTCACGGCGCAGGTGTTAACGATCACAGCATCGTCGAGCCCAGCCTCGGCCGCGCGCGTTTTTGCCACTTCGCTTTCGTAAGCATTCAAACGGCAGCCAAAAGTGATGACATCGATGCTCATGAGTGCCGCGCCACCTCGACAGTCGTCCCGCTGCCGTTCAAACGAATGATTCCAGCGAACTCAAATTCGGCTGGGCCCGTCATCAAGATATGGTCGTCGTCCCCGCGCCACTCGATCGCAAGCACGCCTCCGGGAAGTTGTACGTCCACCGCACGATCGGTTCTACCGGTTCTGGCGGCGCATACAGCGGCGGCGCAGGCAGCCGTTCCGCAGGCGCGCGTGATGCCCGTGCCACGTTCCCAAACACGAAGCTTGATCGTGCGGTCGTCAGCAACTTCGGCAAGCGAGATGTTGGCGCGTTCCGGGAAAAGCCAATGATGCTCAAGTTCGGCGCCGAATGCCGCCAAATCATAGCTCTCGGCATCGCGAACCCAGAAGATGCAATGCGGGTTGCCGACGTTGACGGCGCTTGGCTCGGCCAACACATGACCGTCGGGCAAGGTGAAGGTCAAATCGATAGCGCGCGTATCAGCGGCGGCTTGTGCCAACGGTATTTCATCCCATGCGAAGCGGGGTGCGCCCATATCGACGGTTACACGGCCGTCTTCGCTGATCCGAGCGAAGAGCGTTCCGGCGCGCGTCTCGATGGAGATCCGGCTGCGCCCAAGGCCAGCCTGCAGCAACGCTGCCACACAACGGCTGGCGTTCCCGCAGGCGCCAACCTCGGAACCGTCGGCATTCAGGATACGCATGAACACATCAGCGGTGCGCGAAGGTTCCAGCACGATGACCTGATCGCAGCCTACGCCGCTTGTTCGATTGGCGATCGCGCCTGCCGCGCTTGCGGACAGCCCGACAGGTTCGGCGCGAGCGTCGATCATCACGAAGTCGTTGCCGAGGCCGTTCATCTTTACAAAGGGAAAATTCCGCAAATCCATGCTTTCGGTGCGCTGTTCTCGCCTGTCGGTTGCCAGTTGCGTTATATAGACGGCGGCTCGTGGCTTTGCAAAGTGCGATCTGGCTTTCTCTTATGCGGCGTTAGTTTCATCCGGCGCGCGGAGTGGCGG
>JBAVVQ010000765.1:0-1968 GCA_049697375.1 Rhodomicrobium sp. | reverse complement strand
GCGCTCGCGCTGAAGCGCGACCCTTGACCGCGCCCTGCCCGCGCCTGGATACGGCCATACACATGAGGCGCACGCGGCACGGGGTGCGCGTGCAAACGAGTGGACTGCCCAAGGGAACCATCCTTAGGCTGCGGTATTCCTACACGGAAAGTTAGGTGGGCACCCTTTCTTTCCAGGCGAAGCGCTTGCTGCCGCTGATCAACGCGCGATCAGGACAACAAGCTGCGGCACGGCTCCCGTTCGAGTCCCGAGAGTCGTGCGGATCTCACCCTCAATCAGAGCGGGTGGTTGTGGCGAGGGACTTTTACAAAAACCTTGGTCTGGAGTATCACGCCATGACAGAGCAGCCGTTATCATCGAAGTTCGACATCGCACCGATGTGGAAGATGTATATGGAGCCCATCGAGGCCTGGAGAAAGAACTACGAGACCCTCCTGAAGAGTACACCGTTCCGGGCCGACGGCATGGACGGGAAGAAGGCCGAGGTTGAAAGCATCACCTCTTCTAAGGATACCGCCATGTTATACTGGCGAAGATCGGGCGAGGAAATCTTCAAGCGCTTGGTGCAAAACCAAATGGAGCTCTGCCACTTCTTTGGCCATCGTTGGGAGCAGTATCTGAAACTTCCTGAGCAGCTCACGCAATGTCGCTCCCTGACTGAGTTGGGGAACCTCCAATCTTCATTCCTCAGCCAGTTTGCGAGCGACTACCTGCAGGAGGCAGGAAAACTTGCGCGGCAGGGTGGAGGTGGCTTGCCAGGCTAAGCCGCTTGTTCCGCCTCATTGATAGGCCGGGCTGTCCGCTGCAGCACTTGGTAAGCGGCGGGTGCTCGTGCGGAGCCCGCTCGGGTGGCTTTGATGAGGCCTCTCTTTTCCAGGGATTGCAGGATCGAGTGCAATGAACCGAGCGGTACGTTCGCGGCTTCGGCCAGGGCGGCGGCCTTCGCTTCCACCTGCTTGTTCGCGTCCATCTTGGCGCGGAGCGCCCCGAGCACCGCGTTTTGGCGCGCGCTCAGTCCCGGTGTTGGCGCAGTTGTTATGAGACGCCGTTGTGTCGCGGCCTCGGTCGGCTCACTTGCGGGCTCAGCAGAGCGGCTGTTTTCTCTGTCGGCGTAGTCTCGGGCGCGTTCGGCTTCGAAGAAGACGGCGATGACTTCCAGAACGCGCGGTGCGCGCGGATCGCTGTGAATCACGGCCACCGAGCCGTCCTGAAAGGTGACGATGCTGAATGGCTTCGTCCTGGTACTCATGGCGATGTCCTTTGCGCACACAAACGCCGCATCGGTCGACATGTTCCTAAAACTGACCGCTTATACCGTTTGCTGATCGTGTTGTAGCTATCTGACGAGCTACTGCCTTCGATCCACTCGGCGGTTTTGTACACAGAGTAGTGAGTGGAGCTGTTCATTTGCCGGGCTGGAGGGTGGCGCGGGCGGCCGGTGCGCCGTCAAGGGACACGCTGCGAGGGATATTGCGAGGCGATGCGAAGCGCGCCCTGGACTGCGCTCCCGCCCGCGCCTGGTAACGGCCATACACATGAGGGACACAGTCACGCCGTGTTCAATGGTATGAACTTGGCGCGGTAGCGGCGATCAACCGTTCAACGGCGCAAATTTCATCGGCTAGACAACCCTGAATGTTCTTGAGCCGGGCGACCATCGCGAAATTACTGCTGTCTAAGAGAAGCGACTTCACGTCTGCCACAAGTATGGCAGATTCACAAAGGAAGTCGTGCGCCTTCGCCAGTTCCGAAGCGGTGGGGATATTCAGCGGTTGAACCTGAGCCATGGTCATGCGTCGTCCTTAATGCAGAGCAGAGCGCGGCATAATATTTGAACGATATCGATGGCGCCCTTCTCCTTTCGGTTAGCCCAAGCTTAGCAAGCCGCACCCATAACATACGGACGGAATGATCAGCTGCGTGCTGATCCTTGGAGAGCTTCTCCGATCAACGCTGGACTCCTGCGTC
>JBAVVQ010000764.1:0-5976 GCA_049697375.1 Rhodomicrobium sp. | reverse complement strand
TGCAAGAAACGGTCGCCGCCACGCTTAATTGCCCCCCTCCGACAGAGGCGCCGTTGCAAGAAACGGTCGCCGCTACGCCTGATTGCCCCCCTCCGACAGAGGCGCCAATGCAAGAAACGGTCGCCGCCACGCTTAATTGCCCCCCTCCGACAGAGAGGCCGCTGCCAGAAACGGTCGCCGCTACGCTTAATTGCGGCCCTCTGAAGTTCTCGGGCAGCCGCGACGCCCTTTACGAGCGGCATTTGACATTCGATCAGGTTATCGGCCCGGACGCCGTCACTCCGCGAGACAGCTTCGAAGCCATTGCGCGGTCCGTGCGGGATGTCCTCTCACAGCGTTGGCTTAAGACCGAGGAGACATACAGGGAGCGAAACGCCAAGCGCGTCTATTACTTGTCGCTAGAGTTTCTGATGGGCCGTGGGCTGGCGAATAACATCACCAACCTGATGCTCGATCCCTTCTGGGGAACGTTCTGCCAAGCCCATAAAATTGATCCGCTGGAGATCGTCGAGCAGGAGCCGGATGCCGGCCTCGGCAATGGAGGGTTGGGCCGGCTGGCGGCCTGCTTTCTCGATTCGATGGCGACGCTCGGGATACCGGGGATGGGATCGGGCCTACGCTACGAATACGGCATCTTCAGGCAGACGATCCGCAACGGGTGGCAGGACGAACAGCCAGACCACTGGCTGCGCCGGCCCGATCCTTGGGAGGTTGCCCGTCCGGATGAAACGGTTGAGGTTCGGCTCGGCTGTTCCTTCGACGTACGCGGCGGCGCCCTTCGGGTCATCGACGGAGCCTCTACGCTGATCGGCATCCCTTACGACCGTCCGGTGATTGGCTACGGCGGCAAGACCATCAATACTTTGCGCCTTTGGGCCGCGGCGGCGCCGCATTATTTCGACTTCCAGCAATTCAGCAGCGGCGATTTCGTGGGCGCGCTCGCCCAGACGCTGACCGCCGAAACCATCACGCGCGTTCTTTACCCAGACGACTCCACCTCCGAGGGCAAAGGTCTACGCTTTCTGCAGGAATACTTCCTCGTCGCCTGCACGCTCGCCGACGCCATTCGCCGCTTCCGGGCGGCGGGTAACGATTGGCGCGCGCTGCCGGATAAGGTAGCGATGCAGCTCAACGATACGCATCCGACACTCGCCGTGGCCGAGTTGATGCGCATTCTCTTGGATGACGGCGGGCTCGGCTGGGATGAGGCATGGGACCTCACCACGCGGACGCTCGCCTACACGAACCACACCTTGCTACCCGAAGCGCTCGAGAAATGGCCATTGCCCTGGTTCGAGAAGCTGCTGCCCCGTCAGCTTGAGATCATCTACGAGATTAACAGCCGCTTTCTCGACGAAGTTCGCACTAAGTTTCCAGGCGATGATGGCCGCGTTGTCCGTGTGAGCATCATCGAGGAAGGAACGCCCAAACAAGTCCGCATGGCGCATCTGGCCATCGTGGGGTCACACAGCACAAACGGCGTGGCCGCGCTCCATTCCGAGCTGCTGAAGAAAACCGTCGTGCCGGACTTCGCGGCCATATTCCCAGAGAGATTTAACAACAAAACCAATGGCGTAACGCAGCGCAGATTCTTACTGCTCGCCAATCCGCCGCTCGCCCGGATTATTACCGAAGCCATTGGCGACGGTTGGATTACGAACCTCGCACAGCTCGAAAGGCTGAAGCCTCTGGCGGAGGACGGGGCATTTCGAGAGAGCCTGCGCCTGGCCAGACGGGAAGCCAAAGGACGCTTCAGCGATTGGCTCAAGGCGGCGACAGGAAAGGCAGCCGATCCGGACACCCTATTCGATACCCAAATCAAGCGTTTCCACGAGTACAAGCGGCAGCTCTTGAACGCGCTGCATATCGTGGTGCTCTACAATCGCTTACGTGAAAATCCGAAGCTGGACACGCCGCCCCGAACTTTCTTTTTCGGAGGCAAAGCCGCGCCTGCCTATCACTTCGCCAAGGTTGTCATCAAGTTCATCAACAATCTGGCCAGCACTATCGACGCCGACCCTATGGCGCAAGCCAAGCTCAACGTCGTGTTTGTCCCCGACTACTGCGTGTCTATCGCGGAGCGCCTGATCCCCGCAAGTGACGTTTCGGAGCAGATCTCAACTGCCGGTTTCGAAGCCAGCGGCACGAGCAACATGAAGTTCATGATGAACGGGGCTCTGACAATCGGCACGCGCGACGGCGCCACCATCGAGATGGCCAAGGCAGCCGGCGAGGAAAACTTCTTCCTGTTTGGACTTAACGCCGAAGAGGTGGCGAGCGCTCGCGGCACCTATAATCCGTGCTGGCATTACGAACACGATGCGGAAGCCCGCGCCGCCTTGGATCTCATTGCCAACGATCATTTCAGCCCGGATGAGCCGGGCGTCTTCGCACCTATCCTCGACGCTTTGCTTCGTTATGGCGAATATTACCTGCACCTCGCCGATCTCAAAAGCTATGGCGAAGCGCATGCTCGTCTCGGCGCCCTGTACGCAGACAAGGAAGAGTGGTCACGCAAGGCGATCTTGAATATCGCGGGCTCGGGCAAGTTTTCCAGCGATCGCACCATTGCAGAATATGCAAGCCAAATCTGGCGCATCAAACCTTGTCTGGCGGACGACTGAGGAAATTGCCTGCGGCCGCAATCTCGAGTAGCATTGATGCTCGTGCAGGTAAGGCAGGAGCCCCAAATGGGCGTTCAGATTATTATGGACCGAAGCGGTGACACGCGTCACACGTTTGACGTCTCCGATCCAGACTCAGTCGTAAGGGCTGACGAACGCTTCCAGGCATTGATAGGTAAAGGCTTTCGGGCCGTCGCGCTTGGAAGAGATGGAAACTCGGGCGAGCTCATCAGAAGGTTCGATCCGAACTTGGAGGAGACACTCTTTATTCCGCCGTTGAAGGGCGGTTGATGGCGCCTCACCGCTCTCTGATGGACCTCTTCCAACGGGCGCCAAGCTTGTGGAGGCGAGGGCAGCGGATCTTCGCGGGGCCTCGATTTGTAGAAAATCGGGAGACATTGCTTAGATTTCTGGGGTTCGGCGACGCCAGCCGGGAAGAAGAGGCCCGAGGACTGAGACTCTTGCAGGAGAACCTTTCGCCCGCCCAACGGGAGCAGCACGGGAGGTTCGGGTATTTCGATGTCGTCGGCGGGAATACAGGCAAGCGCTACCGGATCAAGTATGGTTTCCAGCTGAATGTCGCGCTGCTCGATAATAGGGGCAGGACAAAAGCGGTCTTGTGCTTTGCGCCCGAGGGCAATCTCCCCGCCGGCGACGTTATGCTGGCTCAGAAACTGGCGCTAGAGCTGTTCGAGACAGACACGCTCAAAATCGCCAATAAGTTCTTCTTCGATTCTCACCGATGGTGAATGATCGCCCGGACCAAGCCCCTCGCTCGCTACGGCGCCATAAGGCACGCGCTTCATGAAGGGCTTGCTCCCCGCTGAGTTACGCCACCTCTTTCATGCCTTTTTGAGTTTCGAGATATCGCCCTGGGAAACGCCCGCAAAGTTGTTGGCCAGGAGGTAACGCGGACTCGACGCCACCCACTTGTCGAGGTCGATTTCCTCGAACTTGGGGTGGTCCCACGTCTGAACGATCTCCAGGTCCTCGTCGCCGATATTTCGGATCGCGTGCCCAAAGCCGGCCGGAATATAGGCGACATCACCGGGCTGGAATTCAGCCACCTTGCCCCGTCCCCCGGAGCCGAAAGCCGCAATTTGGCCCTTGCCGCGCAGATAGAAATGCCACTCGTTGGCGTTGGGATTCCAGTGCAGCTTCCGCATCTCGCCGGGCTTGATCACCATCAACCCGCCCGACATCGTCTTGGAAGCCGGGAATTCGTCGATCGTGGCTAGCCGGAAGCTGCCGCCATCGAAATCGCGCGGCGCCCGGTTGTCGCGCAGGAGCCGAAACTTGTGCGTCGACTCGCGCGGCCACGGCGCTTCGAGCGCATCCTCCGGGGCAAGGACGGGACCGGCCTGGATATAGGCTTCACCCTTTGGGAAAGCGTCGAAAATGTCCTTCGGCACCCCGAATTCCTTCGCAAGCATGTCCTTCGGAGTTAAGTCTATCCAGTCGGTGATGGAGAAGGTGCCGTGCTCGGAGAAGGCGCCGTTGTCGAACGATAAAATGAAGTGGCAGGGCTTATCGCCGATGCATTGGATCGAGTGCCCATGGCCCTTGGCGAAATACCACAGATCGCCTGGCTCGAAGTTGTTGATCTCGCTGGCGCCTGAAGGCTCGAGGACCACTGTCTGGCAGCGGCCGTCGATCACATAGGCCCACTCGGCGGCAATCGCATGCCAGTGCAGCTCGCGCGAAGCACCCGGATCGAGGAACATATGTACGCCTGCAATCCCCTTGCTTATCGGGAACTGGTGGACGGTTGCTTCCTTGGCCCAGCCGCCGGACGTGATCTTGGGGTTATTTCCATCGAGAGAGAAACGGAAATCCGGCATGCCTGCGACTTCCTTCGGATCGTGGTAGGCGACCGCCGCCCCTGCCGGCAACCGGTCCACCTGCCGTCCGAAACCGCCCTCGCCTGGAGTGCCATGATCATGCTGCATCGCGGCGGCTTCGGCGAGTTTCTCGAAAGCAATGAGCCCCCCAGCCCCAACAGCCGCAGCACCTAAAAAATTACGCCTGTTCGTGTGCATGTTTCCTCCCAGACTCGACTTTATAAAGCTGCGTCTCACTCTCCCGCCCGCAACCGGGCACGGTCCGCGGGTTCTATCGCGGACGGTTCCGTTACTTTCCTCCGCAGCCACCTGCGGTGGAAGCGCCAGCCCCATCCTCCGCTTACGGTGCCATTGACCATGGCGGGGATCGTACCCTTGACCCAAATCGCTGCGTAGACATGAACGATCCAGACCATAATGGTCAGCACCGCGCATGTGGCGTGGATGACTGCCGCGAGGCGCCTGTCATCCATGGTTAGCTGGTAGCCGGTCAGCCCCTCGAAAAAGCCGAGCTCCTGGTCCCAAAGCGCGATCCCCGTTACAAACAGGATCGTGATGAGCGTAGCTTGCGCCCAAAATACGAATTTCTGGCCCGCGTTATATTTTCCAACTTCAGGCAGATACTCGTCTTGGGCGGCGAGCACCTCCCGGATCCGGGAAAGCCAAACAAAGTCCGTGGTTTCCGGTAGATTTGACGGAAGAAAACGGATGAAGAGGCCAAAGAAGCCGATCACGAGGATCACCCCAAGCCAGGGGTGGATCCAGCGCAGCGTCTGCCCGTTTCCGAACAGGGTTGCGCCGATGGGGTAAAGGCTTGGATGGAACAGGGACAGCCCGCTTATCGCCAGAAGGACGAAGGTGGTCGCCACGATCCAATGGTTGATGCGCGCGCTGCCCGAATAGCGGCGCACGCGGATATGTTGGCGTTGCGTCGTTTTAGCGTCCACGTCTTTCCTCCACGAGCCGGTCTGCGTTTTCCTCGTCCTCTTCGGAGACACGGTTGGCGCCGGAGAACATGTAATGGAAAAAGCCCGCCACGGCGGTTAGCCCGATAGCCGCCATGCCCACATATTTCCCCGTTCCTTTCCAAATCTGCACCAACGGGCTGATCTTGGGATTTGCCGGCAGGCCGGAGTAGATCTGCGGCTGATCCGCATGATGCAGCACATACATGACGTGCGTGCCGCTCACGCCCGGCGGATCGTAGAGTCCGGCATTTTGGAAACCACGCGACTTCAAATCGGCGATGCGGGTCTCCGCGTGTGCGATCCTATCTTTCTTGGAGCCGAAGGTGATGGCTTTGGTCGGGCACGCCTTGGAACAGGCTGGCTCCTGTCCAACCGCGACACGGTCTGAGCACAGCGTGCACTTGTAGGCTGTGTGATTCACCTTTGAGATTCGCGGAATGTTGAAGGGGCAACCCTTGATACAATAGCCGCAACCGATGCAGTTCTCATGGATGAAATCCACGATCCCGTTCGCGTATTGTACTATCGCGCCGGGAGCAGGAC
>JBAVVQ010000763.1:0-2638 GCA_049697375.1 Rhodomicrobium sp. | reverse complement strand
CGTCATGGAGGCGGACACGCCGCCGCTCGACAAGACCGGCTTCGCGCTCTCGGGCCTGGGTCTCTCGTCTTTCGTGTTCGGGCTGGCTGTGCTGGGCGAGAACACAGGCTCGCTCGGGTTCGGCTTTCTTTTGACGGCGGCCGGCCTTGCGATATGCGCCCTCTATGTCTGGCACGCGCAGCGCGCCGAAAACCCTGTCATCGACTTGGACCTGCTCCGCATCCCGACCTTCCGGGCGGGCGTGATCGGAGCCTCCTTCTTTCGCATCGGCGTTGGCGCTGTGCCCTTTCTCCTGCCGCTGATGCTGCAATTGAGCTTCGGCCTGTCGCCCTTTCAGTCCGGCACGATCACATTCGCCGCCTCGGCGGGAGCGATCCTCATGAAGGCAACCGCGGCGCCGCTCATCAGACGGTTCGGGTTCCGCAATGTCCTGATCGTCAACGCGCTCATCAGTTCCGCTTTTCTCGCGGCTACGGGCTTCTTCACGGCCGCGACAGCCCATGCCGTGATCATCGCCATGCTTCTCGCGGGCGGCTTTTTCCGCTCGCTCGAATTCACGGCCATCAATGCGCTCTCCTATGCGGACATCCAGCAACAGGACATGAGCCGGGCCACGAGCTTCGCCAGCGTCGCGCAGCAGGTTTCACTCTCGCTTGGGGTCGCTTTCGGCGCTTTGATCCTGCAGGGCGCGCGCGGCTTCCACGGGGAAACGGCGATCACGCAATCCGACTTCGCTCTCGCCTTCTGGATCGTGTCCGCCATCAGCACGCTCTCCGTCATCTCCTTCTTGCGTCTTCCTGCCGGAGCAGGAGAGGAGATGGCTGGAGCGCCGCCCCGTTCCGCCGCCGTCACGGCGCCAGCGAGCGGGGCCAATCCGCGCGCGGAGGCAACGGTTCCCTGATGGGGGCGCTCCAGACAGGCTGTCGGAGATGCGGCCCATGGTTCGACAGGCTCACCATGAGGCGTTCGACAGGCTCACCATGAGGCCTAAGACATTGAAATTGCTCAACCTCATCCTGAGCCTGTCGAAGGATAAAGCCTGGAGTCCAGCTTCTTTCAGCGTCTCGTTATTGAGCTGCGGCCGCCTGTTTTTGCAAAAAGCGCACTAAATGTTAACGCAGTTATGCAATCTTTGATTGTGTCGCTTCAAATCTTCTCCCCAAATTGAAGATGCCTATGGCGAGACAGGCGTCTCCTTCCGGCTTTAACCCCTTAATGCCCGGAGGGAGACGCTACCGTGTTTTGTTTTGCGCCACGAACACGCCGAAAACTGATCAATTTCATCGTCAGAAAATTTTGAATTATGCCCTATCGAGATCGGCGTAGGACTGCGAAATCCTTGGACTAAGGCTTGCTGAGCGGCAGTCGTAACGACGGAATGCCCCTCGTGGTGTTCCGTTTGGGTGTTGTGTAATGCAAAATGGCCAAGCCCAACGCCGCACCGGCAAGCAGAAGCGCAAGCCCTAGATATCCAAGGATAAGTGAAAGCATATCCTTCAAGCTCTTTATTCGTCTTAGGGTTCTATTCATGCCTCAACGAGAGAGTCTTTGCATCTCAAGGTTGTGTTTACTATGAATGCCTGGATTTAAGGAAAACATTGATCGAAAAATCAAGGCAGAGCAGAGCGCTTCTGAATCCATTGTCCGCCGCCATGCGCGCCGTCGCGAGCGAACGCTGTTTGTGATGCAGATCCAGCGCTTGCGCCGGCTCATTCGATACACAAATGGACCTTCAGGCCGCGCAGCTGTTTTCGGCGCTTAGAGATTTAGGAAAGGCCCCTCATGATCGAGCTCTATTACTGGACGACGCCCAACGGCCATAAGATCACGATATTTCTCGAAGAAAGCGGGCTTCCTTATACGATCGCGCCTGTGAAGATCGGCGCGGGCGAGCAATTCAAGCCGGAGTTTCTGGCCATATCGCCGAACAATCGCATTCCGGCCATTATCGACCGCGACCCGCAAGATGGCGGCGCGCCGATCCCGGTCTTTGAATCCGGCGCGATCCTGCTTTATCTCGCCGAAAAGACCGGGCGTTTCATCCCCTCCGACTTGCGCGGGCGCGTCGAGGCGCTGCAGTGGCTTTTCTGGCAGATGTCCGGGCTTGGGCCGATGGCTGGCCAGAACCACCATTTCAGCCAATACGCGCCGGAGAAAATACCCTACGCCATCGACCGCTATGTGAAGGAGACCAACCGCCTCTACGGCGTTCTCAATAAGCGTTTGGCGGACAGGCCGTTTGTGGCGGGCGGCTACTCCATTGCGGACATGGCCGCCTATCCCTGGATCGTGCCTTATGAACGGCAAGGGCAGAATCTCGACGATTTCCCGAACCTGAAGCGCTGGTTCAAGGAGATCGAGGCGCGCCCCGCCGTTATCCGCGCTTACGAGCGCGCTAAGGAAATCAATACGGAGCCAACCGTGTCCGAAGAGGCGAAAAATGTCCTCTTCGGCCAGACTGCCGCGATCGTGAAAAGCTAAGTAGAGTTGCTCGGGATCGCCAACATTTCGACCTCGAGGTTCTCAGGATTGTACAGCAATAGTCCTTAGTGTCCGTTCACAAAGTTCTTGAATCGTCTGAATCCTTTGTGATTCAAGGAAGGCGGCTGTGATTCGGAGGGGCCGCCGATGTGGACTG
>JBAVVQ010000762.1:0-14300 GCA_049697375.1 Rhodomicrobium sp. | reverse complement strand
ATGTTTATTTGAGCGGGGGCCCTTCTTCCGCCGGCGGGTAGCCGCTTCCCGGCTGCTGGTATCCAGGTCCAGGTTGCGGGTATCCCGGATTATTATAGCCTTGGTCGGGGTAATGCCCCTCGCCGCCATAGGGTTGCGCAGGGTAACGGTCATTGCTGCGGTCGGCATAACGGTCATCGTAAGGTTGCTCCGCGTTGCCGCTCCCGCCCGAGTATGGCGCCGTTTCAGAAGGGCTTGGTTCATAGCGATAGGCTTCCGGGTTCGTCACGGGCCCGCTGTAGGGGCTATGATAAGAGCTGTAGCGCTCATGGCCAGGAGTAGCGTAAGGCGCGTTCGCGCTCACGACGCGCTGGCATTCGGGCGCAAGCGCTTCAATGCGGCTGGCGAGGCATTCCACAACCTGTCCACCGCCCGGCTGCACGCCATTGCAAAACCGGCGATAATCGGGCATGCAAGCTTCCATCGCATAGGCGAGCTTGATCGACTTCAGGCATGATGGAGCAAGCTCCGTTTCACGCTCGAGAAGGCATCGCCCGACGCGCCCGTCGCCCGGCACGACAAAGGAGCAAAGACGGTGATAATCGGGCCTGCACGAGGCCATAACGCTATCGAGGACTTCAGGAGGCAGATCGCCCGCCGCCGCCACGGTTGTTGATCCGGCAATAAGGCCAGCCCCAAGAAGACATTTCACAAACTTGAACATCGAAGGATCTCCGCAAATCTCACGCCGCATAAACCTCTACGTGAGCTAACGCCGACAACCAACCAAGCACAAGATCTCGGCTGGATTTCGCCTTAAGAAAGGCTAAACCGGGCGGCCTTAAAATCCTATCGCCTTCCTTGTAACAAGCTGTATCGGGACTACCTGCCGCAAGCGAGCCTTGCCTCAATCCTGCCGCGAGCCGCCCTTATCGCCAGGGCCTGTCATAAGTCGCGAAAGCTCTCCTATGAATCCTCATATCAAGATTGCAGCAGCAGCAGCGGCTGCGTTGCTCAGCTTTTTTAATCTTTCGCAGGCGGCCGCCGCCGACCTGACAATCACGGTCGACAACCTCAGAAGCAACCAGGGACAGGTTCTTCTCTGCGTCTTCTCCGCGGAAAGCTCGGACAGGGAGGCGTTCCCTGATTGCGTTAAAGGCCGTCCGGTGCGGCAGAGCAAGTCGGCCGTCGCCGATGGCAAGGTGGTTGTCAGCTATAAGGGATTGAAAGACGGCGTCTATGCCGTGGCCGTCATCCACGACGAGAACGGGAATAACGAACTTGATACAAACTTCCTCGGCATTCCGACGGAGGGGATAGGGATATCGACGAATCCGCGCCTCATGGGGAAGCCGCATTTTAACGAGGCTCAGTTCGAGATTAAAGGCAAGGCGGCGATCACGGTCAGCGCCAAGTACATTCTTTAGTTTAGGAGCAAGTTCGGCGAGGTAGGCGGCCATAAAAGCCTAAAATTTTGGCTTCATCCTTCGACAAGCTCAGGATGAGGTTGAGCGTTTTCAATCAGTTAATCCTCATGGTGAGCTTGTCGCGGTTCGGCGGGCTCACCATGAGGCCATGAGCAGCGTCGTTTTTGAGAGCCCTGCTAGAGTGCGTCCGGAAAAGCGTGAAGCGGTTGTCCGATAGACGCATCAATGTGTTGCGATCCCGGATAAGGCTCCGCCTTTCCCGGATGACGTTCGCGGCGACCCGCTGGGGCGCGGATTTATCCGCGCTCTTTGCTCTTCTCCCCATCTTTTACCCGATCCCATAGGACATTCATCTCGTCCAAAGTCATGCTCTCCAGCACGCGGCCGTTCTCTCTGGCCTGAGCGGCCATCGAGTCCATGCGGCGGGTGAATTTCGTGTTCGCGGCCCGAAGGGCGGCTTCGGCGTCGATCCCAAGCCTGAGCCCGAGATTGACCATCACGAACAGGAGATCCCCGAACTCTTCGAACTGCCGCTGGTCCTGGCCGGGGGCTGGCGCGCTTTCGATCTCGGCTCGAAGCTCCGCAAACTCCTCATCGACCTTGTTCAGGATCGGTTCGACCGAGGGCCAATCGAAGCCCATGCGCGCTGCGCGCCGCTGGAGTTTCTGGCTCTTGGCGAGCGAGGGAAGGCCGGCCGGGATGTCCCCGAAGAGCGAAGACCGCGCGGGGGCAGGGCCATTTTCAGCCCCTTTCGCCTCGCGTTCCTGCTTCTTGATGGCTTCCCATTGATGCGCGCCGCCGTCCCCGGGGCCGTCGCCGAAGACATGCGGGTGGCGGCGGATCATCTTTGTCGAGATGGCTTCCGCCACATCTGGAAAGGCAAATGCGCCTTCTTCCTCAGCCATGCGCGCGTGATAGACCACCTGCAACAGCAGATCGCCGAGCTCGTCCTTGAGATCGTCCATCGCCCCGCGCTCGATGGCGTCGGCGACCTCATAGGCTTCTTCGATGGTATAGGGGGCGATTGTCGCAAAGGTTTGCTTGCGATCCCATGGGCAGCCGCGTTCAGGATCGCGAAGCGCCGCCATGATGCCGAGCAGGCGCTCGACGGCGGTGATAGGTTGCGACCGGCCTGTTAAGAGCTCAGGGCCTCCTCCCTCAACCTTCTTAGACCTGTTCCCCACACGACCTCCTTGTTCGCTGGCCAACGGGCAATCCGGGCGCCGCTCGCTTCGCAATCGTCATCCCGGCCAAGGGAAGCGGGAGCCGGAATCGCAAAAAAACAGGCGCTTCAACGTGTTACGATCCCGGATAAGGCTTCGCCTTTCCGGGATGACGGCGTTGGCGCTTGCACCGAACTCTGCTTAGCGCGTCTAGCCTGGAAAAGTAAATGGCCGGGGAGGGGTGCGCCCAACGAAAGCAGCTCAGATTGACCGCTGACGCCAAATCACATTAGGTTCAAGTGTCTCTCCTCGATGTCTCAAGGACCGGGTGATGCGCCTTGCCGCGTCAATCCTCTGCTTCTTCTCTTCCATGCTGCGGCTGTGCAGAAGCATTTGGGCGTGGGCGGTCCGCAAGCGCCATGGAACGCTGACATTTCCGACGGTGAGAACGCCCGATTCTCGCGCAGGCATTGCGCACGGCAAGACCATCTTCTTTCCAGATCGCTATCGTTGGTGGCCCTTCGCCATGGGACCCCCTATCGGAACGAGAGGAAATGAGATGCGCCCTCTGATTCACGGGACCTGCTCTCACTTCCTGTCGCGGCTCTGATCTCGACTGTAGGGTCGGGGTTTTCCAGCGTTTACATTGCGAAAGTGTATTCGCCGAGTTTGAAGATGCCGCGTTTCCTGTTTCGCAAGGCGCTCCGTCGCCACCGCCAAACAATTTGACGTCCTCTCCTCCGCTAAGTTGCACCTCTTTGCGGAAAGGTGAGGGATTTTGCATGCTCCAGGCCACCGCTTGCGAGCAAATGATAGGTTATTGCTTGCGAAAGAGCCGATTTAAGGCGCCAAACGCGGTTTGTTCCTTATTTGTTCTAGAACTCTCGCGCGCTTTCTACTCGGAGAGCCTGAGGCGGCGCTGTTTCATACGCGCGGCCAATCGCATCCAGCGGCCTTGGAAACCGCCATGCGCGATTCGCATAATATGCATTATGGAAACTTTTTCTATTTGGTCTCGGAACGGCTCTCGTAGAACTTTTCCGAAAAATGATCGAGCAAGCGAACGCCATAGCCGGAGGCCCAGCTCGAATTGATGTCGGTGGCCGGAGAACCCATGGCCACGCCGGCGATGTCCAGATGAGCCCAAGGCGCGCCCGGCTTGACGAAGCGCTGAAGAAATTGCGCAGCCGTAATCGAGCCTGCGTCACGTCCGCCGATATTTTTTACATCCGCGAGCTTTGAATCGATCATCTTATTGTATTTCTTGGACAGCGGCAGCCGCCAGGCGAGTTCGCCGATATCGCCTCCGGCCTCGCTAATCTCGGAGGCCAAGGCGTCGTCGTTTGAGAACAGGCCCGCATATTCCTTGCCGAGCGCAACGAGAACAGCGCCTGTGAGCGTTGCAAGCGTAATCATGAGCTTCGGCTCAAGATGGGCTTGCGCGTACCACAGAAGATCCGCAAGTACGAGCCGCCCTTCGGCATCGGTATTGAGGATTTCAATGGTTTGGCCGGATGCCGCCCTTACAATATCGCCCGGCCGGATTGCCGTTCCGCTCGGCATGTTCTCCACGAGGCCGACAAGGCCGATGGCGCGGACAGGCGCCTTGCGGCGGGCGAGCGCAGTCATGACCCCGGCGACAGCGGCTGCTCCGGCCATGTCGCCCTTCATGTCTTCCATGCCCTGGCTTGGCTTGATGGAAATGCCGCCCGAATCGAAGCAGACGCCCTTCCCTACGAAAACAAGATTGCCCTCGGGCCCGTTAATCTGGGGGACGCCGTCCCACCGCAAAACGACCGCCGCCGTAGGCTGCGCGCTGCCTTGGCCCACGGCGAGCATCGCATTCATGCCCAGCGATTTAAGTGCGGGCTCGTCCAAAACCTCGACCTTCAGACCGTCCGCTTTGAGCGCGCGGAGCCGTTCCACAAACTCTGGCGGCGTCAGGATGTTCGCTGGCTCATTCACCAGGTCGCGCGCAAAGTAGACGCCTTCGAGGAGAGCTTTGTCTTTCTTAAATCCGCGCGCGAGTTGCTCCCCGGAATGCGAAAAGATCGTCAGACGCGGCGGGCTGCGATCATTCTCCGCTTCGGCTTCTTCGGCGTCGCCGGAGGGAACGCCCTTCGATTTGTATTTCTTGAAGGCATAATTCCGCAGGCCGAAGCCGAGCGCGAAGGAAAACGGCGCTTCGCCATGCAGCGAATCAACACCCTCGAAAATAATGTCGGCGTCCGTCGTTTTTGCAGGCAGCTTGCCGCGGACGGCGCCGCCGATTTCCATCCATTCGCGGGCATTCAGCGTTTTCGGATCGCCAACGCCCACAAGCACAAGGCGGCCGGCGGAAAGGCCATGCGGCGCAAGGATCTCGACGACGCTCTTTCGCTTGCGCTTGAAAGCCGCGACATTCATCGCCTTCGAGATGGCGCCTCCCGTGGAGGCGTCGATCTTCTTTAGATGCGAAGGCATCCCCTCCCCTTCAGCCACGAAATAAACGACGGTGGAAGAGTTCGTTTTCGAATCCAGGGAGGCGAACGAGATGCTGGGAAGCTCTGTCATGGAGGGCGCAAACCGGTCTGGCGCGAGTGGTTGTTACACAGTTAACACGGGACCCTACAGGAATGCCCCGTAAATGCAAAGCCCGTGTGGCCGAAAATGCGCCATGAAGCCATGCGTAGTGCATGCCGAAAGAGTACGCGCCGTGGGACATTCTCTCTTATGTCTCGCAATTGCCCATGAGAGCGCGCCGTGAAAAGAGTAGGCAATTGCGAGACGTCACACGAGGGAGCCGGCAGACCGCCGCGGAGCGCTAGAGCATGTTGATCAACCGCTATATCTTTCGCCAGACGGCGTCGGCGGTGCTCATGATTCTAATATCACTGACGCTTATTGTGTGGCTGACTTCAATTCTTAAGGAGATCAAGCTCTTAACTTCAGAAGGGCAAACTTTTCTCTTATTTCTTAAAATCACAGCTTTGGCGCTCCCCAATCTTATCGTGACCGTGGCGCCCGTCGCCTTTCTCATCGCCTCGCTTCACTCGCTCAACCGGCTCAACGGGGATAGCGAGCTTATCGTGCTGTCCGCGGCGGGCGCCTCTGTCTGGCGCTTATTCGTGCCGTACTTTGCGCTTGCCGTGGTCGTTTCGGTGAGTGTGCTGGCCGCAAACATTTTTGTTATTCCGAAGGCCGCCCGGCTGCTCACCGAATATGTTTCGAAGGTGCGCGCGGATCTCCTCTCACAGGTCATGCAGCCTGGCGAATTCACCGACCTGGAGCCGGGCCTTACTTTTCACATGCGCGACAAAGGGAAAGACGGCGAGCTGCTTGGCGTCGTGGTTCGCGACGAGAGGGACCCGAAAATGGCGACGACCGTCGTCGCGGACAGCGGGCGAGTCCTGGCCGAGGGCCGGCGTTCCTCGATGGAGTTATACGATGGTCAAATCCTGCGGCAGGAGGCTGGAAAGCCGGATGTGCAAATCATTGCCTTCAAGACCTATGCCTTCGACATCGGAGATATGTCTCCGAGACACGGGCCGGGCGACTTAAGTCCACGGGAGCGCGATATCGGAGACCTCCTCTATCCCGATGAGAGCAGCAAATATTACAAGGACAACAAAGCCCGTTTCAGGACCGAGATTCACGAGCGTTTTTCGGCCGCCACTTACGCCATTGTCTTTGCAATCCTTGCCACTGTCTATCTCGCCCGCCCCAGAACAACCCGCGAAGGCCGCGCCGGGATTTTGTTCACAGCTTTCACGATCGGAACCGTAATCCGCCTCGTCGGGATCGCCGGCATCAACATGGTTGGCAAGGATCCTGGGGCGGTCTTGCTGATCTACGGCGTGCCTGCCGCCGTGGGCGCTCTCGGCCTCCTGATGCTTGGCTTAGACATCAACGCGCCTGCCATCTCAATGCCACGCTTGCGCCTGCCTTGGCCTTTAAGCTTTCTTCTCCGGCGACGCGCCGGGGCGGTCGCCCATTCGTCTTAGCCGTGACGGGATCTCGATATGACGATTTTTAAAACTATCGGGCGGTATATGGCGATGAGATTTATTGTTACAATATTGGCAGTATTCTTCATCACATTTCTGCTTATATTCTTCGCAGATTTTGTAGAAACTCTCCGAAGGAGCGCATCCCGGGATGACATTGGCGCTTTGACGATGGCGACGATCAGCCTGCTTCGCGTTCCTGTTTTTGCGGAACTCGCCCTGCCCTTCGCGATCTTGATCGGAACGATCGGCGCATTCTTGAGCTTTAGCCGCACGTCGGAGCTCACCATTATTCGCGCCTCGGGGCTCTCGGCTTGGCAGTTCATCCAGCCGGGACTTTGGGTTGGGATCGGCTTCGGCATCTTCGCGGTGACTGTCTTCAATCCCGTCGCGTCCATGATGAAAGCCGAATCGGAGCGCATCCAAACGAAGCTTTTCAACACCGAGAAATCCTTCGGAACGACCCGCCTCACCGGCTCCTGGCTGAGACAGGAGAGCGTGGATGGACCGACGATTCTGCACGCAAAATCGTCGTCCGACAGGGGGCTGACGCTTGGCGGCGTAACCCTGTTGCAATTTGACCTCAACAATAGATTTTATGAGCAGATTCAAGCAAACAAGGCCGAACTTAGGCAAGGCTATTGGCGTCTCGAGAACGCGGTTGTTCAGAGCTCGGGCGAGGCCGTTAAGCGATATAAAGAGTATTTCATAAGCACATATCTCACCCCTATTCAGATTATGAGTAGTCTGGGTTCTATAGAAACTTTATCATTCTGGGAACTTCCCGGATTTATTGATTTTGCCAAGAAGGCAGGCATACCAACAGGGCAGTATGAACTTCAATATCAGCTTTTTTTGTCCCGGCCTATTCTCATGGCGGCGATGGTGTTGATAGCGGCGACCTGTTCGCTGAAAGCCTTTCGTTTTGGCAAGATTCAAACTATGGTTTTGACCGGTTTAACCGGGGGATTCGGCTTTTTCATATTTTCAGAACTTTCGCGTAAAGTGGGTGCGTCGGGGATGGTGTCGGTAACTGTTGCGGCCTGGGCGCCTGCGCTTACAGCGCTCCTATTGGCTGCGACTGTGCTCCTGCATCAGGAGGATGGATGAAGTTGGCTGGGCCGCGAGGCCTTGAGGGTGGCGGTTAACGGTGCGGAAGCGGCGAACGATGCTTAGGGTGCTCGTTGCAGTCCTGGCGTGCTTGGCATGCTACGGCGGCGCGCGCGCTCAGCAATCCACCATTACGGCCCTGCAGTCCCACGCGGCCGACCAGGTCGTCGCTAAGCAAGTTTCCCCCGACAAGGCGTCGCCGCTTCTGCTTCAGGCCGACGATCTCGTTTACGACAACCGCAACAGCCGCGTCATCGCCCGGGGCAATGTCGAGATTTACTACAACGATAACGTCCTGCTTGCGGACGAGGTGGTCTACGACAAGTCGTCGAGCACCTTGAGCGCTATCGGGAATGTCCGCTTGAAAGATTCGGACGGTTCGGTCGTCAATGCGGAACGGCTGACCTTGAGCGCCGATTTTCGTGACGGCTTCATCCGCTCCCTGCGCGCGCTAACGCAGGACGACACGCGCGTTGCGGCTTCGAACGCCTACCGGAAAGGCGACAAAACAATCTTCGAGAACGGCGTCATTACGTCTTGCAAGCCTTGCGAGGCCCATCCTGAGAGGCCCCCAATCTGGCGCGTCAAGTCGGAGCGCGTCATCGACGACAAAACGGACCAAAATGTTTACTACGAAAACTCGGTGTTTGAGGTTTTCGGAATACCCGTCGCCTGGATTCCTTGGTTCTATACGCCCGATCCATCGGTCAAGCAGCGCTCCGGCTTCCTGGCGCCATCTTACGCGGCTGACAGCAGTCTCGGATACATGCTTGCGATTCCCTACTATTGGGGAATTTCGCCCAATTACGACCTGACGCTTACGCCCGAATTCACGACAAAAGCCGGTTACCTCATGCAAGCCGACTGGCGGCAGCGTTTGTGGAACGGCGCTTATGAAGTGAAGCTTGCCGGCGCCTTCAACGACCAGGCTCAGGACTTTCTCGGCGACAGGAACTGGCGCGGCAGCGTGGAAACGAGGGGCAACTTTGCGCTGAACGGCGTCTGGAGTGTCGGCTGGAACGCAATCCTCGAAAGCGATGAAACATTCCGTCGATTTTACAAGCTCGACGACATTTATGCCACGGAGCGCGTTTCCTCTATTTTCTTAACCGGGCTGGCCGACAGAAACTACTTCAATATGACCGTCGCCCGGTACGGCAATTTGACGGGCGCGGACGTCTATGACTATGAGACGGATACATTTCAAAAGACGGTGACGGCGACGTCCTACCCGGTCATCGACTACAATTATATCCACAATAAGCCGGTTTTCGGCGGCGAACTCAGTTTCGACCTGAATGCGCTTGCTCTTAGCGTAAACGACCCGGCGACCGCCACCTCGCCGGTCACCCGCGGAACGATGGACCATATCGTGACGCAGGCGGAATGGCGGCGCACATTCACCGACGATATCGGCGAGCGTTTCACCCCGTTCGTTCTTGGCCGCGCCGACCTTTACAGTGTCTCGGCCTTCCAGGATATCGATGGCGCTTCGGGCCCCGCCGACACCTTTACCAGGCAGATGATAGGAGTGGGCCTGGACTACCGCTATCCCTTCGTCGCCCATACCGAAAGCGCATCACATGTCATAGAGCCCGTGGTCCAGATTATCGCGCGCGGCGGCGGCTCGAACTCGAATGTTCCCAATGAGGACTCTCAAAGCCTCGTCTTCGACGACACGCTCCTGTTCGACATCAACAAATTTTCGGGCTACGACCGCATCGAGAACGATACGAGAACTAATTACGGGCTCCAATACACTTACCAGAATTATAACGGCGTCAGCATAAGGGCTATTGGCGGTGAGAGCGTTCATCTCGCGGGATCCAATCCCTATGACCCGACGACGGGGCTTGGCACGACCGCGTCCGATTACGTCGTCGGCGGCTATGTCGACTATATGAACCGGTTCCGCTTTTTGACCCAGCTCCGCCTCAACGAACACGATTTTGCTTTCTCAAGCCAAAACTACAGCTTGCAAACCAAGCTGGGCTTTTTCCAGGGAACGCTCAGCTACATCGCCGTCGCAGCCCAACCGCAGCTTGGTTTTCCCCAGAGCCGGGACGAGATCGCCGGTTTTTCCGCCATCAAACTGAATGACGAGTGGACGGTGTTCGGGGACCTCCGATACGATATCGAACTCAACCAATGGGTAAGAAACAGCGCAGGCATTCAATACGCGGATGAATGCTTTATTCTTTCCGTCACCTACCAGCAGACTTACGTCCAATATCTCGACATTGTCCCAAGTACTTCCGTCGTCGTGCGCGTTGGCATAAAGGGTTTCGGCCAGCAGACCGCGCCAAGCTCGATCGGCGATCTTTCACCGGAAGCGGCCGTCTTCCGCTAAGGGGACGCCGAGCCGGGTTTGCTCCTTAAAAGATTCCCTTGCCATTCGGGGATTTCGGGTGAAGTGGCAAACTCTTGCCGTAAATTAAATTCAGGCTCCCGCTATGCGAATCGAGATTCTACATCGACTGATTATTCTTGCGGCCGGCGGCATTTTTTTTGCGCTCGTGACGGGCGTCGCGGACGCCAACGCTCAAAATGTGGTCGTGCTCGTCAACGATGAGCCAATAACATCTGGCGATGTCGCCCAGAGGCTACGTTGGAACGCCCGCACAAACGGCTTCGGCGATCACATGAAAGCTATTCTCACGGGAGATTCCATTAAAGAACGCTTTCGGCAAATGATGGTTGCGGCGAACCCTCATTCGCAAGCCGAGGCTGAGCAAGCCGCCGAACGGATCAAAAAGCAACTCCTCGAAGACGCCAAGAACCGGGTGCTCTCGGACGGTGGCGGAACATCCCGCAAGGCCGCAATCGACTCCCTGGTCGAGGATAAGCTTAAACTGCAAGCGGCAAAGAAGCTGGATATCAAGATCACCGATTCGGAGGTCGAACAGGTTCTCGCACAGAGAGCGGCGGGCGCCGCCGCCGAGGGCAAAAAGCCCGATCTTTCAGAGTTCTACAAACAGTTCGAGAACGACGGCATCAACCGGAAAACGATTCAGGAAATTATCCGCGCGCAACTTGCTTGGCGTGACGTCATCCGCAAGCGCTATGGCGCGCAGCTTGCGTCTCTTTTCTCGGCTCTGCCGAGCGCGGACGAGAAACCCTCGGAAAGCGAGATTCAATTCGACGTTCGCGTCTTGAGGCTTAGCGTCACCAGCACCGATCAGAAAGCCGTCAGCCAACGCATTATCGAGGCGGAGAACTTGAAGGAAAAGTTCACGTCCTGTGCGCAACTCCCGAACGAAGCGAAACTTGTCTCGGACGCAACGGTCAGATCGATCGACAAAGCGAAGCTTGCGTCTTTCCCGAAAGATGTCCAACCCTTGATCCAGAAAGCCTCCGAAGGACAAATGACGCCCCCGGTCCTTGTCGGGAGCGCGATTGAATCCTATGCTATTTGCCGGAAAGGGGTTGCTGCGAAGGCGGCCAAAGCCGCAGCGGAGCAAAAGCCCGACGTCCGTCAACAGGAATACGATCGTTTCTCGCGGCGGTACTTGCAGGAGTTGAAGCAAGCCGCCTCGATTGATTACCGGGGAAGTTAGTCTGATAACATCATTACGCGCCGGGACTGTTTCATCCTCGCGGTCGGAGTCCGTTCAGAAGCCGCTGGCTGTCACAATGGGCGACCCCGCTGGAATCGGCGTGGACATTACGCTTTTCGCGTGGCTGCGCCGAAATGCGGATCGTATCCCCGGCTTTTTCGTCGCCGGCGATCCTGCCGTCTTTGCCGATCGCGCAAGTTTGCTGAACGATGGCGGCTCCGTTTTCATCCGGGAAATAGAAAGCCCGGAGCAGGCTTGCGATGTCTTCTCCAATGCGCTGCCAGTATTGCCGCTCACCCGGCCTCTTGGCCCGGTGAGAGCCGGATCGCCAGATAGCGCGCACGCCGATGCGATCATCGAATCCATCGAGACAGCGGTTGCGCTTACCGCAGCCGGGCGCGCCGCCGCCATCGTCACCAATCCGATTGCGAAATATGTGCTGCTTGAAAGCGGATTCGCCCACGCTGGGCACACCGAATTCTTGGCGGAGCTTGCGGCGCGCCATAGCGGCGCCGACGCAACCCCTGTAATGATGATGGCTTCGAAGCGCCTCAAAGCCGTTCCTGTCACGGTTCATATCGCATTGAAAGATGTCCCGTCCGCGATTACCAAAGACCGGATTATAACGGTCGCCTCCATTACGAGCCGCGCCCTCTTCCATTCTTTCGGAATTTCCAAGCCCCGGCTCGCTGTCTGCGGCCTTAATCCTCATGCCGGAGAAAATGGAGCGCTTGGCCGCGAGGAAATCGAGGTGATCGCGCCCGCGATCGACACGCTCAATGCTCAAGGAGTCCACGCGACCGGACCCCATTCGGCGGACGCCCTCTTTCACGATGCGGCGCGCGAGCACTACGACGCCGTGCTCGCCATGTACCATGATCAGGCGCTGATTCCCTTCAAGACACTTTCCTTCGCGGATGGTGTGAATGTCACGCTCGGCCTGCCTTTCATCCGTACATCACCCGACCATGGCACCGCTTTTTCGCTTGCCGGAACGGGCCATGCCGATCCTACGAGCTTTATCGAAGCGCTCCGTCTCGCCGCTCGGATGAGCGGGAATGCGGCGGGGGCTCCTGCGTCCGCATCGCACCCGTGACCCTGGCTGATTCCATAGCGTCGCTGCCGCCCCTTCGCGATGTCATCAAGGAGGCCGCGCTTTCCGCGAGGAAATCGCTCGGCCAGAACTTCATCCTCGACCTGAATGTGACACGGCGAATTGCGCGGAGCGCGGGCCCGCTCACAGACGTCGCGGTTCTTGAAATTGGGCCGGGGCCGGGCGGTTTGACCCGTGGGCTGCTGCTCGAAGGCGCCGCCGGAGTCGTTGCTATCGAGCGCGACGAACGCTTCCGGCCAGCCCTATCGCAAATCGAGGCCAGAAGCGGGGGCCGGTTCAAGGCATTGTTTATGGACGCTCTCGATGCAGACTATGCGGCCATCGCTGCGGAGGCGGGGGCAAGCCGGATCGTCGCCAATCTGCCTTATAATATTGCAACGCCGCTCATCGTCGCCTGGCTATCGGGAGAGCATTGGCCACCCTGGTTCGACAGACTGGTCGTCATGATGCAGCGCGAGGTCGCGGACCGCCTCGTCGCGGAGCCTGGAACCGCCGACTATGGGCGCCTCTCGGTTCTCGCTCAGTATCGCGCCCGGGCCCGCCTGCTCTTTACGCTTCCCCCTGCCGTTTTCACGCCGCCGCCCAAAGTATCTTCGGCCCTCGTTGAGATCTTGCCGATAGCAGCGCCAAAGGACGCGGTCCCGCTGGCCCTTCTCGCTGAACTCACTGCAGCCGCATTCGGCCAGAGACGGAAAATGCTACGATCGAGCCTTTCGGCTCTGGGGGTTGACGCCCCTACCCTCCTGCGGGACGCGGATATCGATCCGTCACTGCGCGCGGAGCGTCTTACCGTTTCGGATTTTCTGCGTCTGGCGCAGCTTCTGCGAGACCGGAGACGGCCCGCGAGTGGGCAGTAAGCACCGGAACAAAGTCAATCAAACCAACTTGCCGGTGTCGCCTAAGCCGTTCGGCTGTCAGTATGGCCTTGAGCGCGGCCAGACATTCGTCGATGTTCCTGTTTACGAGCACGTAATCATATTCGGTCCAGTGGCCGATTTCCACTGCGGCGCCCTTCAGCCTGGTCTCGATCTGATGGGCCGACTCTGATGCGCGCGCATGGATCCGCCGCGCAAGTTCCTCTGCGGAAGGGGGGAGAATGAAGACGCGCACCACGTCTTTGGGTAATAGGGCCGCGATAGATGCCGCGCCCTGCCAATTGACATCGAAGAGGATGTCTCGGCCTTCAAGAAGGGCCGCCTTGACCGGAGCGGCCGGCGTTCCATACAGGTTCCCGAACACCTCGGCCCACTCAAGAAGATCGCCGCCGGTTTTCAGATCCTCGAATTGCCTTCGCGAGACGAAACAATAGTCGATGCCTTCCTTCTCTCGGGGCCGCGGCTCCCGCGTCGTCACCGAAATCGAGTTGCGAAGCGCATCGTCGCTCGATTGCAGAAGGCGGCCCAAAGTTGTTTTGCCCGCCCCGGACGGCGATGACAAAATCAGGCAGAGACCCCGCCTTGAGAGCGATTGACCGGCGTTACTCACGATGAAGGTTCCACAAGCGGGGCAGTTGCATTGAATTCAGCGCCTGCGCTCTTCGTCTTTACGAAGTCCAAGGCGCATGCTGGTTGTTCCAGCATTTCCGCCGAAGGTCCAGCGCAATTTTGCGATGGGAGAAATGACAACCTTCGTAGAGCGAGCCCATGCCAGCGGACGCCAATGCCGGGATCGGGCCACTAAGTAAACTTCGCTAATCTGGCCAACGGATTGTCATCCGGCCAAGCCGCGATCGCAAAAAAGATAGGCGCTTCGATCCGTTACGATCCCGGATAATACCGAATCCGGTTGATTACTTCGCTGTGTCATCCCGGAAGCGCCAAGGGCGTTATCCGGGATTGTTACAAATGCCAGCGCTTTTTGCGATCCCGGATTGTATCTCGGGATAGCTGATCTTTCTCTCGCCAACGAATCGGAAAGGATCAGCCCGTGAGAAGGGTGGCCCCCCTCCTCACGGGCGGCGCGCG
>JBAVVQ010000761.1:0-2134 GCA_049697375.1 Rhodomicrobium sp. | reverse complement strand
CGTCTGTGCAGGTCTGGTTCTTCTCGGTGCCATCGGAGGAATGGCACCAGAGGACCGGACGCGGCGGCGTCAGGCAGGTTGCCGTCTTGTGATCGACGGCGCCAGGCACTTCGGGAAGACCTGGAATGGGTGTGTTCTTGCAGGGTGGCGCGACCGTTTGCGTGGTAGGGTTTTTATTGATATCGGGGAAACTGACCTGCTGCATGGCATCCAGGTGATAGAGATAGCCCCAATATTCCTAGAACCCATGCGCGGTCGGCAGAGCCTCGGTGTGGTCGCCCAGGTGGTTCTTGCCGAACTCGCCGGTCGTGTAGCCGAGATCGTGCAAGAACTGGGCGATCGCTGGCGTGCCAGGCCGCAGATACGAAGGGCTGCCGGGCCGTTGCGGCGGGATCATGCCGGTGCGCAGCGGATACATGCCGGTGAAGAACGCGTTGCGCCCCGACGTGCAACTCTGCATGGCGACATAGTCCGTGAACATCGCGCCTTCGCGGCCGATGCGGTCGATATTCGGTGTCTCGCCGACCATCAGGCCGCGATGATAGATGCTCGGCTGCATCCAGCCGATATCGTCGCCCATAATGAAAAGGATGTTCGGCTTCTTCTCTTCTTGTGCGAATGCTTGTGGCGTCAACTTTGCCATGGGAAGCAATGTCACCGCTGCAGCCAGCCACATCACGCGCTTGAGGCGTGAGCATGAGACAGACATACCAACACTCCGGCTGAATGGACGTTACAGAAACAAGGTGCTTTCCTAGTTGCGGACTAGGAACATGACTAAAACATAATTCAACATTACTTTCGAATCACCGATCCGCGATTCGTGGCAAGCGTGCGAACGCTCAAGACAAGATGTAGAAACTTAAAACGAAAGCGGCGCCCCTTCAACCGGCGCGCTTGCGAAGGCGGTATCCAATACCCATTTAAAGTCATGAACATAAGGGTGACCGCCCTTCAGAGCTCACTTGGGGCGTGACCGGCGCTGTCCCATGGTGGTGCTCATGCGCCAACCGGAAGGAAAAACCCCATGGCTGCCACGACCAAAACCAAGGCTGCGGAGCGCTTTGCCAGTCTTCAGAAACGCGATCAGGCCGTCAGGCATGATATTGAGGCTGCAGCTCGCCTGCGTTCGGAAAAGGTCGCAAAATTACGGGAGTTGAGGCTCGCCAAGGAGGCCGAAGACGCGGAAACTAAAAAGAAGGAAATAGCCGAAAAGGAAAAGATGCAGGCCCCAAGGAAAAGCCGCAGCCGCGCAGCTACGGCAGCCGCTGGATAACGCTCCTACCTGAGCCAGCGCTCGGCTGCGGCGCCGTCGGCGTCGCGCGGAGCCACCCAGCGGCGCTCGTCCCCGTTTTCCTCGCTCTTCCAGAAGGGCGCCGTCGTCTTGAGGTAGTCCATCAGAAACTGGGCGGCTTCGAAAGCGGCGCGCCGATGCTCGGCTAGCGTTATCACGAGCACGATGTTATCCCCCGCCGAAAGACGGCCCGCGCGATGGACAATGAGGCAATCGAGAAGCGGCCAGCGTTCGCGGGCTTCGGCTTCGATTCGGGCGAGTTCTTTCTCGGTCATCCCCGGATAGTATTCAAGCGTCATCGAAGTGACTTCGCGGCCGCCGGCGTGGTCCCGGACGAGGCCGACGAACGCTCCAATCGCGCCAATATCGGTGCGGCCTTTCCGCAAGACAGCGATCTCGGCGCCGACATCGAAATCCTGTTGTTGAACGCGGATCATCGGTCTTCCTTCGCGAGTCCGATAGTCTTCTAAGAGATCGCGGCTTACCCTTCAACGGTCAAGTCCGCCTGCTTCCGGTGTCTCGCCTAAGCCGCTCCATTGGAAGCGTACCAGGCAAGAATGCTATTCCAGATTTCCTCCGCCGTCTCCGCATACCAGAACAATTCGCGGTCCTCACGAGCAATCACGCCTTCATCAGCAAGAAAATCGAAATTGATGGCTTGCCGCCAATAGTCTTTGCCCACGAGGACGACCGGAATCGGCTTGAGCTTCTGTGTCTGGACGAGCGTCAGGACCTCGAACAGCTCGTCGAACGTGCCGAATCCGCCCGGAAAGGCCACGAGCGCCTTCGCGCGAAGCACGAAGTGAAATTTCCGCATGGCGAAGTAATGGAAGCAGAAGC
>JBAVVQ010000760.1:0-3724 GCA_049697375.1 Rhodomicrobium sp. | reverse complement strand
GGCCTCATCCGGGGCGCGGGCGCGGGCGAGTCGGGCAAGGACCGCGGCGGCGTCGGCGCGCTCCGGGCGGCATTGAAGTTGCTCAAGTCCAATGTCACGATCGTCATGACGGCGGATATTCCGCCGGGGCCTGCGCGCGTTGCAGGCATGGGCATCGTCACACTCGCACGAATGTCGGGACGGCCCATTGTGCCGCTCGCCATGGCGACGAACCGCTTCATCACGCTGCCGACCTGGAGCCGCTTCACCATCAATCTGCCGTTCTCCAACCTCGCGATGGTGGCGGGCCAGCCGATCCATGTGCCGCGCGACGCGGATGAGAGCGCCATGGAGGCGTTCCGCCAAGAGGTGGAAGCGGCCATGAACGCGGCGACGGCGCGCGCTTATGAACTCGCCGGAAGTGATTATCGCAAGACCGCGCCCAAGGCCGTGAAACAGCACAAATCCGGTGTGTTGCTGTCCGTCTATCGCGGGGCTACGGCGTTGGCGCGACCCGCAGCGATGACCATCCTGAGAAAGCGGGCGGCGCGTGGAAAGGAAGTGCCGGAGCGCCTTCCGGAGCGGCTCGGCTTTGCAAGCGCGCCCAGGCCGGAAGGCCGGCTGTTCTGGTTTCACGCGGCGAGTGTTGGGGAGACGAACTCGATCCTGCCCCTCATGCATGAGTTGAAGCGCCGCCATCCAGCGCTGAACCTGCTGCTCACGACGATCACCGCAACCTCCGCAAAAATCGCGGCGACCCGGCTCCCGGCAGGCGCAATCCATCAATTTCTTCCGCTGGATAGCCCGCGCTTCTGCAGCCGGTTCATCGAGCACTGGCGCCCCGACCTTGGCCTGTTCACGGAATCCGAAATCTGGCCAAACCTGATTGTCGAGGCCAGCAACGGCAAGGTTCCGCTCGTGCTTCTGAATGCGCGCATGTCGCAGCGCTCCTATAAGCGCTGGTCGCGCCTGTCGAGCCTTGCGAAGCCGGTCTTCTCGCGGTTCGACCTGGTTCTCACGCAGAACTGGCGGTTCGCAAAACGCCTCACGGGCCTCGGCGTCCGCAAAGCCGACATCATCGGCAATCTGAAATACGATGCTCCGCCGCCGCCCGTCGACGCGGCGCAGTTGGAAGAGCTGCGGCGCAGCCTTGCAGACCGGCCCATATTTCTGGCCGCAAGCACACATCCGGGCGAAGACGAGGTGATCGCGCGGGTGCATGAGATGCTGCACAGCGCGATGCCGTCGCTCTTGACAGTCATGGCGCCCCGGCACCCGGATCGCGGCGAAGCCATAGCGACGCTTCTGGGCGAGCGGCGGCTGCCCGTCGCAAGGCGCTCCGCTCAGGAGACGGTCGGCGAAAACACCCAGATTTATCTTGCGGATACGATCGGGGAGCTTGGCCTTTTCTACTCTCTCGCGCCGCTGTCGTTTATCGGCGGATCGCTCGTCCATCACGGCGGCCAGAACCCGATCGAGGCGATCAAGCTCGGCTCCGGGATTTTGAGCGGGCCGCACACTTTCAACTTCACCGAAACCTACACCGTTTTACAGCGCTACGAAGGGCTTCGGCTCGTCGGGGGCGCCGACGACATGACGGCTGCCCTTAGGGCTCTGTTCGACGATCCAGCCGAGGCCGCCGAGATGAAACGCCGGGCCGCGGCGGCCATCGGCACGCTCGGCGGCGCGCTCGAAAAAACCATCGACGCGCTTAAGCCCTACCTTCCCCAGCCCGCGTTACCACAGCGGGAAACAATGCCCAAACATGCGGCTTGAGCCGCCATCCTGGTGGTACGGCGAGCGCATCCCGCTTGCCGCATGGGCGCTTTGGCCTATCGCGGCGGTGTATGGCGGAATCGTCGAGAGGCGTTTTCGAACCGCCTGCCCTTACCGCAGCAAGCTGCCCGTCCTTTGCGTCGGCAATTTCACGATGGGCGGCGCGGGCAAGACTCCGGTGGCGCTGAAGCTCGCATCCATGCTGCGCGAGGCGGGAGGACGCGAGCCCGGCTTTCTCACGCGCGGCTATAGCGGAAGCGAACGCGGCCCGTATCTTGTCGACAGCGCAACGGACGGCTCGGACCGCGTTGGCGACGAGCCGCTGCTTTTAGCGCGATCCGCTCCAACCGTCGTGAGCCGGGACCGGCCGGCGGGCGCGAAGTTGCTTGAGACGCTGGGCGTGGATGCCATCATTATGGATGACGGCTTTCAGAATCCTTCGCTCAAGAAAGATCTAAGCGTCGCCGTGGTGGACGGAGGAGCAGGCATCGGTTGCGAGCGTGTCTTTCCGCTCGGTCCGCTGCGCGCCCGACTTGCGTTTCAGCTCGCCATGGCCGACGCCGTCGTCATTCTTGGCGCGCAGGATCGAGCAAACGTGGCGGAGCTGATAGAGCAAAGGAGCCAGCAATTTCGTTCGGCGCCATTGCCGGTATTCGGCGCCAGAATTGTCCCAGCCGTCAGGGACGAACTTCGCGGCCGGCCTTTCCTCGCCTTTTGCGGGATCGGCAGGCCCGCCAAGTTCTTCGACACTCTGCGGGAGGCGGGCATCGCTGTCGTGAAAACCAGAAGCTTCCCCGATCACCACGCCTTTTCGGACGCCGACGCGCACTCCCTCCTCACTGAAGCAAATGCGCTCAATGCAGGTCTCATTACGACAGAAAAGGATCGTGCCCGGCTCAAAATCGGCGAAGGCGCTCTCGGAGAACTTTTCCGATCCGCTCTGGCGCTGCCAATCGACGTCGCATTCGCGGACGGCGGCGAGGGGCGCCTCTCACGACTGATGGCTTCATTGTCAATTGTCATCCCGGAAGCCGCTTGCGGCCATCCGGGATCGTGACGATCCGGGGCGCCTATTTTGCGATCCCGGATAATGCGCAGGCGCATTTCCGGGATGACGACTCGTTCCTACTTAAGCCGCTGCCTACTTAAGCCGCTGCCTCTCCAGATGACGGTGGAGTGAGATTTGCGCGTTCGCATAGGGCTCCTGGTAGGGTACGCTCCAATAGCGAAGTTCTTCGATGCGTATTGGCTCGCCCGTGACTGCGCACCGGACATAAGCGCCGTTCTTCAGCACCTGGAATTCCCCATCGAGATAGCGAATCTTAGCCTCTTGCCCAAATGCGGAGGAACGCTCAATGCGATTCATTACTCTGCCTATGCCTTAAAGTAGACTGCCTTGACTGCCGTCATCCTTGTTGACCGGAACCGTCCGGCGGAGAACCTGAGCGGCATTCCTTCGGCGCGAGACAGGCTCGCCTGCCTCGGCGTCCGGCCCCAAATAATGAGCCGAAACGTGACCATCGGCAAATTCAATGTCAAGGGTGGCAGTCGCTTCCAAAGCTGCGGCGCGGCGTATCACCTTGAAGCCCGTCCCCCTCACCAGCGCAAAGCCCCTGTCCAGCACACTTTTGTGGCTGAGGCTGCGCAAAAGCTGGGAGAGCGATGTCAACTCGAAGGCCTTACGGTTCAGCGTGTTCCGCGCGCCTTGCGCCGCCCGCGCCGAGAGCGATTCCAGCTGTTCGCGCTGCCGGATCGAAGGGCCGGCAAGCAAGCGGGGGTTGAGCCTCGCCCCGCGATCGTTCAGACGCTCGCGCTTCTTGACGATGCTTTCACGGAAGCACCTTTTCGCACTGTCGCCCGCGCGACTGACGCGCTCCGCCGCCCGTTCCAGGGCCAGCCGGATATGGCGCGGAGTCAGGCGGACGGAATGGTATTCGAGACGGGCGCGCGAGCGCTCGCTGAAATGGCG
>JBAVVQ010000759.1:0-1842 GCA_049697375.1 Rhodomicrobium sp. | reverse complement strand
GTTGAAGGCCGCCTTTAATTGAGCTGTGCACTCGGATAATACACGCCCCAGTTTGACCAAAATCAAAAGGCACCAGCGACGCATCTCATGAAAAGGGCCTCGGTTCGCTTACGGGGCCAAGAGGGAGACGGGGACGATGCTGGACATTCTGGCGATCAGGCAAGCGAAGGCGGCGCACCAGCCCTTCTCCTTTTTCCAGGCGCAGGTTCTTGCGGAAGAGAACCTGAACCAGATTCAGGCCGATTTCCCCGCAATCGCGAAGCCGGGCGTCTTCCCGGTCGATGCGCTGCAATACGGGCCTGGCTTCGCTTCGCTCTTGAGCGACATGCAGTCGCCCGAGCTTGCCGAAGCCGTCGGGCAGAAGCTCGGCGTCGATCTGAAGGGGCTGCCTATGATGATTACCGTCCGGGGTCAGGCGCAGTCCAAGGATGGCCGCATCCACACCGACACGAAGGACAAGGTCGCCACCTGCCTTCTCTATCTGAACAACGCATGGGACGACCGCGGCGGCCGTCTCCGCCTGCTCCGCAATGGCGAGGATCTCGAGGACTACATCACCGAGATCCCCCCGAATGGCGGCGCCTTCGTCGCCTTCAAGGTTTCGCACAATTCCTGGCATGGGCATAAGCCCTTCGTCGGCGAGCGTCGCTCCATCATGGTGAACTGGCTGCGTTCGGAAGGGGCGCATGCGCGGCAGCTCGGGCGGCATAAGCTGTCCGCGAGGGTGAAGCGGCTCATTCCTTTCTTCTACAGGGGTAAATGAGATGACAACACTTGCGCTCGCAACCGAAGTCAATCCCGTCGCGGAGGCTTTCGTTGATAGCCTTGCGCGGTCCACGCATGTGGCCGCGCCCTATGACCATTGGCTGCTCGATCGGGTCTTGCCGGAAGAGGATGTCTCCGCCCTTTTGGCGCTGCCCTTCCTGCCGCCGCAGGACATGGTCTTCAACGGCAAGCGCGAGACCAACAACGCCGTTCGCGTCTACTTCAATCCCGAGAACCAGGCGCGGTTCGCGGTGTGCAGTCGCATCGTCGCCGGTTTCCAGGACCCGCGGGTGATGCGCGCCATCGAGGAGACAACCGGCGCTGAGTTGGCCGACTCGCGCTTGCGCATCGAATACTGTCAGGACACGGAAGGATTCTGGCTCGCGCCGCATACCGACATCTCGGTCAAGACATATTCGATGCTCATCTATCTGTCGGACGATCCCCGCCTGAAGAACGCCGGGACGGACATCCACGAAGGGCCGCCCGACTTCAAGCATGTGGCGTCTGCGCCTTTTGGCATGAACCTCGGCTTCATCTTCGTTCCCGGCAAAAATACGTGGCACGCGGTCGGCAAGCGCCCGCTCCACGGCGCGGTGCGGAAGTCGCTCATCGTGAATTATGTCACCCCGGCGTGGCGGGAGACGTCCGAGCTGTCGTAGCGGAACCGGGCTTGTGGCGTCGCTGGCCTATGTGCTCATGACATCCGGCTCAAACTCCTGAAGCTTGGCGCGCTGGTGACGGTCAGCGTCCGCGCGTCAAGATCGCATTGCTTCGGCCTGCCCCCCTGAGGGGGGCGCCCCCGGATAGGTAATCGCCCTCAACACTCTGGCGCAGCCGCTTAAGGCGGCGAAGCGCGCTTTTGCGTCCATCAAAAGCGGATGCGCTCCGTATTTCCTATCGGTGTTCCCTGGGAAACAGCAGCGCTGCCGGCTCTGTGAGATGGTCCTTCTCGAAGGCGGAAATCTTCTCCATCAAACCCCAGAGAGCAAGGAATACTTCCAATGAGCACGACCTCAACCATCAGCGGCAGCAATTTCGACGGCATCAGCTTCGACGGCGTCAACACCAACGGCG
>JBAVVQ010000758.1:0-5698 GCA_049697375.1 Rhodomicrobium sp. | reverse complement strand
CGTCTTGGCTGGCGACGTGGTCGAGCGGATTGAGCTTCCCCTGAACCAGCCGATCGAGATTGCCGATACCGGCGTCATGGTGGAAGCATTTCCTGTGCCGGGCAAAATTGCGCTTTTTCTCGAAGATGCTTCCAAGGGGGCCGGTTTCGGCACCGAGGTCGGCGATACAATCGGGCTGAAGATCAAAACGACCGGTTCCGGGACGGCGTTCTATATACCGGGCTGCGCGAAGGTCGATGAGGATATTCTTAGCCGCGTGAACGGGGCCAGTTGCCTGCTCTTCGACGGCACCGTTTTTAATGACACGGAATTGCTGGATCTCGGCGTGATCGAGAAAACCGGGCGGCGGATGGGGCATGTTTCCATTGCTGGCGATGACGGTTCGCTCCATGCTTTTGATGGCGCCGCCATCAAACGAAAGATCTATATCCACATCAACACTACAAACCCCATTCTTGAACGCGGATCGCGCGAGGAAGCCATCGTGAACGAGGCTGGTTGGGAAGTCTCGTTTGATGGCATGAGCATCAATATCTAACTCAATTAAATAACGGCGCTATCCCCCACAATAAGAAACAACAAGGGCAGAAAACAACCATGGAACACGCATCCGATATCGACACGACCGTGCCGGAGCAGGGGCTGAAGCCGGACGGGTTGGAAGCCCTGCTTCGCGAGATCGGCGCGCGGCGCTATCACAATCTGCATCCCTTTCATAAGCTCCTGCACGGGGGCAAACTCTCAAAGCCGCAGGTGCAGGCTTGGGCGTTGAACCGTTACTACTATCAGGCCACCATTCCGCGCAAAGACACAGCGCTCATGTCGAAGATGTCCGAGCGCGCGCTGCGCATCGAATGGCGGAGCCGCTATTTCGATCATGACGGCATGGGCGAAGATGAAGGCGGCATTGAGCGCTGGCTCCGCCTGACCGATGCCTTGGGCCTGCAGAGGAGCTATGTGGAATCCACCAGGGGCATCCTGCCCGGCACGCGCTTTGCCTGCGACGCCTATCTCAACTTCGTGCGCGACCGCAGCATGCTCGAAGGGATCGCCTCATCGCTCACGGAGCTGTTCGCGCCCAGCATTCACTCCGAGCGCATCTCGGGCATGCTCGCCAATTACAGCTTCGTCGACGAGTCGATGATGGGCTACTTCCGGCGCCGGCTTGCCCAGGCGCCTCGCGACGTGAAGTTCGCGCTGAATTACGTCAAGACGCACGCGCGGACGCGGGAAGCGCAACAGGCCGTTGTTGACGCGCTCATCTTCAAGACACAGGTGCTCTGGGCGCAGCTCGATGCCTTGCATTTAGCCTATGTCGAGCCGGGGCTCATCCCGCCTGGAGCATTCCGGCCGTGACCCGCGAACGGCTACTGGCGACGGCGGAGAGCAAACCCTATCTTCCGAAGCATGTGCGCCTTCAGTTCGATGGCGTGCGCGACCGTTTCGCGGTTTTGGCGCCGGAGCGCGTTTATTGGCCGGACGGGACGGCGGTTGAGGTTCTGAAACTTTGCGATGGCGAACGCACGATCTCATCAATCTCGTCAGGTCTGGCGCAAGACTACGCGGCGCCGGTCGAAACGATCCAGGCTGATGTGCTGGAGTTTATACAATCATGGACGGACTTGCGTCTGTTGAGACTATCGAAAGGGTGAGCCCTGCCGTTCGCGCCGGCCCGCCCCTGGGCATGCTTGCGGAACTCACGCATCGCTGCCCCCTTCAATGTCCCTACTGTTCCAACCCGATTCAGTTGCTCAAAGCCGCAGATGAACTCGATACGGCGACGTGGCTCTCGGCATTTTCGCAGGCGGCGGACCTGGGTGTGCTCCAAGTCCATCTGTCCGGCGGTGAGCCGACGCTGCGACAGGATTTGGAGGATCTCGTAAGCGCGCTCGCGTCGCGCGGCGTCTACACGAACTTGATCACGGCGGGCGTCACGCTCACGCCGGATCGCATCAAAAAGCTGGCCGATTGCGGTCTCGATCACGTGCAACTCAGCCTGCAAGCGCTCGATCGCAAAACGTCGGATAAGATCGGGAACTATAAGCAAAGTCTCGACAAAAAGCTGAATGTCGCCCGTTGGGTCCGGGAAGCAGGCCTCCCCTTGACGATCAACGCTCCCACCCATCGGCACAATATCGGGCAGACGCCGGCCCTGATCGAACTGGCGCTGGAACTTGGAGCAGACAGGCTTGAGATCGCGCATGTTCAATATTACGGCTGGGCCGCGCGCAACAGGGCTACGCTCATGCCGCCCTATGAGCGCGTCCTCGAGGAAGCAGCCGTCGTCGGCGAAGCGAGAGACCGGCTGAAGGGCATCCTGAACATCGACTACGTGACCCCCGACTATTACGCGCAATTTCCGAAGCCATGCATGGGCGGGTGGGCGAAGGATGTCATCACCATCAAGCCGGAGGGCAAGGTTCTGCCTTGCCATGCCGCAGAAAGCCTTCCGCTGCCGTTCGACAATGTGAAGGATAAGCCGCTCGCAGCCATCTGGTACGACAGCAAAGCCTTCAATCGCTTCCGTGGCTATGAGTGGATGAAGGAACCGTGCCGCTCCTGCCCGCGCAAGGAAATCGACTTCGGCGGCTGCCGCTGCCAGGCCTTCGCGCTAACGGGAGATGCGGAAGCGACGGATCCCGCGTGCAGTCTTTCGCCGGACCATCACCTGATGGCGGAGGTTACCGGGGCCGTTACCGCTGCAGAGCCGCCGCCCTTTATTTATCGCCGCATCGGCCAAGTCTAGCGGGCCGCCTAGAGGGAAGTCGTTATGAAAATCCGGTATAAGGCAGCGCCCTTGATGCGGCGGATGGGCTCGCTTGTGGCTGCGGCCGTCATCACGGTTTCAATCGGCGTCAGCGCGAAAGCTGCGGGGCCGATCAACGATTATCCCACGAGCGCGCGTGCGGACTACGTCTTTGGCTGCATGAAGGCCAATGGCGACACGCGCACCTCTTTGGAGCAATGCTCCTGCTCGATCGACGTTATCGCGACCATTCTGCCTTATGAGCGCTACGTGGAAGCCGAGGCGGTCCTGAGCCTCGCGCAGGTGCCGGGACGCTTTGGCGAAATGTTCCGCTCCCCGGAACCGGCGAAGGCGGCTGTGAATGAAATGCGCCGTGCTCAAGCTGAGTCCGAAGTGCGCTGTTTTTAGGCAGGCACGCCAATGTCGCTCACAAGCCGTTAACCAAATTGGGTTTGTTTCGTAAAACGGCTATAAGTAATTATATAAATAGTTTTTTGTGCATTCGATATGCAGCGGTTTTTTCCGAGGAAACCGGGCATCACTCTTTGAAGGCGCGCTTAAGATTGGCGGCTTGCGCGAACGCCGTCTCTGCGGCGGCAGTGTCGATCCTCGCAGACGTCACATCCACGCCGATGAGATTGCTGCCGTCAAGCTTTGCGCCCCGGAAATCGGCGCCGCTGGCTTCCGCATCGAGCAAATTGGCGCCCGATAGATTGGCTTCCTTCAAATTCGCGAAGGCGAAATCGACGCGGCTGAGATTGCTGCCTGAAAGGTCGGCCCGTTCAAGATTGGCCGATTTCAGCACCGTTCGCATCAGCCCCATGGACTGGTTCTTCAGGTCGGGACTGCCATTTGCGCCCGCGAGGCTGGCGTTGCTCAAATTCGCGCCAGACAGATTTGCGGTTATTCGCGCGCCTGAAAGATCGGCATGATCGAATTTGGCGCCCTGCATCTGGGCGGAAAACAAGGATGCGCCCTTGAGGGAAGCGCCTGAAAAATCGGCCTTCAGCGCCCAGGCCAGATCAAGGATAGCGCCATCAAGCTTGGCTTTTGCAAATTTCGTATTGTTCAGGCGCGCCGACCCCAGATTGGCGCGCGTCAGATCGAGGCCGGACAGATCGAGCCCCGACAGTCGCTTGCCGTCCAAATCGAGGGGCTTGCCTTGCGAAGCCTTGATCATGGCCTCGACATCCGCTCGCGTCATCTCGGCTCGCGTCATGTCGGGCGAATTCAAATCCAGATACTGCAGCATGTCCTGAGCTGCAGCGTTGTGCCAAGTCCCTGTCACACAGAGACCCACGACTGCCGCTATAAAGCGCATCTTGGAAAATTTCACGCTCGCCTCCTTCTGCGGGAAGCAGATTGTCTAAGCGTGATCCTACAATGCGCCCTTCTCCAACGAGAGAATACTCAACATTTCGTAGGTCTTCGCACCCTCGATGCGAACAGGGCTGCCGAAAAACCATGTGGCCCATGGTTCGACAAGCTCACCATGAGGTCGAAGCCGTTGAGATCTTTCCACCTCATCTTGAGCCTGTCGCAGGCGCCTGAATTCCGGCCTTTTTCAGCGCCCAACTAGATATCTTTTTCCTTCTTCGGATATTGGCAGGTCCAGCGCTGGACCTGCCAGTCCGGATGCTCGGAACCCCATTTTGCTATAAACGGCGGGGCGCTCATGGCGCATTGCCAGGGTGTGCTATCGGAATCGATTAACACACGTTGATCCCGGCATGTAGCCGGCTGTACGACCGCGCAGACCGTCAAGACGAGTTCCAGCATTCCTATTTGTCCCTTTCCTGCTGAGCCTGACTAAGCTCAGCAATTAGTATGCCAGTCTCAGCATATTTGCCGGCAGGCGACGGCAGCGCATGCGTCAATTGATGCAATTTCGCTGTCTTTATCTAAAGGGATCGTACTTCGAAAAGGGATAGAGTTGCGTATTGTGCGGCGTTCAAAACTTCGAGAATTTCATGATCCTTTCCGTGCACAGATTTTAGCTTTCCGCAAACAGATTTTGGGGGGACGAGATCTTCAGTTTCCGCCAAAATTCGGCGCAAGGACATAATTTCGGATGAGATAATTCATAGTGCGAGTCCAGGATTCATCCGTATTGCTCCGAAAGTCGGCGCTTCTGCTCGCGATAAGTTTCTGACTGGATATATCGCGGATATAGATATTCATATTCAATATGAGGTTGGACACTTTTTGCACGGTTCCGGTGATCGAGAGGTCCGCGCCAAGCTTACGGGCAAGAGCGGCATCGCAGCCGCCACATGCTTGTAAATTCGCTTCATGCGCGGCGGCGTCGACAGGCCCGATATCGATGACCTCAAACTGTCCAGACTTGGCAAGGGCTTGGCGCAACTGATCGCTCACCTTCTTCAGCCGCGCTTTCTCCTCCGGTCGCGTGCCATAGGTCTCGCCATCAAGGCTGGTGTCGATCAATTCAAAATCGAAGACTGCAACGCGTTGCGCCGCAAGGGATGCAGGCGCAAAGGAAAAAAGGGTCATCATGCCGAGAAGAACGAGGGGGATTCGGTGGTTCATGCGCCAATTCCAAGTTCGCCTTAACAAATTGCGAGGACGCCTTATGCGCGCGAATCCTGAAAGCGCTCGCCGTACACGGGGCAGGATTTTCCGCGGGGCGTCCTTGCACCAATAATGAGTTTATCGTCCGGGGCGTTGCAATGCGCCGAAAAATTATAGTCTCATGGCCCTTGCGGTGGCGGGGCCCAGCGGCCATCATTCGAGAAAAAGCTTGATAAGAAGGGGGAGCGTCTTGGCAAGGTGGCGCATCGGCGGCGTAATCCTCTGCGCCTTTTTTGGCTGCTGCATTTCGGGCGCTTTCGGGCAGGAAGCGACGAGGGTCAAGGTCGGCTATCTGCGGACCACAGAGCAGAGAAACGCGATTTCACTCATCGAGCAGCCCGCGCCCAATGATGGGCTGGCGGC
>JBAVVQ010000757.1:0-2149 GCA_049697375.1 Rhodomicrobium sp. | reverse complement strand
TCACAAACAAGTCAAAATCTTTAGCGATCCGCTTAAACTGCGCCATCTGCATACCTGCAAGTTCGGCTTGGAAAAGAAAATTTTGAAAGTTACGCGATGGGTGGCTCCGCATCTAAACAGTAGCTTTAGCATGGCCTAAGCCATCTGGTATACCTCATACCACCAGCCTATAAAAGCGAAAATGAGACCGGCAAATCGTGCATTTCGCGGAACTGTGCTTGGGATTCATGAAGCACGCTGCCATTGGCCTTGAGTCATGCCGTTGAGTTAGCAGTTGCATCAACTGCGCCTTTGCCAATAACCTAAGCATGGAGCTTTGGCGGCAGTTGCTCTTGCAGCGGCTCCTCTTTCCCAGGAGTAGGCGCTTTGCCGGCTTTCTTCTTCGGCGGCCCCATGAGAAGCGGCTGAAACAGGATTGCAAACGCCATTGTGCAGGCAAGCGACAGCGCGAGCAGTTGCCCCATGCTCGACGTGCCTGGATGGTTCGACATCCACAGGCTGCCGAACGCCACCGCCGTGGTCAAACCGCTGAAGAAGACAGCGCGGGTCAAGGGCGAGGCCAGAAGATCGGTCTGGCCCTGCCGCCAAGCGACGATGTAATAAATTTTAAAGGCGACGCCGAGCCCCAGCAGCACCGGTAACGCAATGATATTTGCGAAATTCAGCCTGAAGCCGATTGCCGCGCAGATTTCGAGCGCCACGGTGGCGGCGAGAATAAGCGGAAAGAGCGTAAGACCGACATCCGACAATCTGCGCAGGAAAAGCCAGAGAAGGATGGCGATGGAAAGCAGCGCCCAAATCCCTGCCTCTATAAAGGCGCGCACCACCGTTTCGCCCGCCTTCTGAATGCCGACAGCCTCGCCCGTCGCCGTGGGCTCGACCTTCAACACGGCGTCGACGAAACGGGTCAGAACCTTGGTGTCATTTGCATTCCCGTTCGGCGTCACGGAGACGCGCGCTCTGCCGTCCGGGGTCTTCCATTCAGACACGAGATCGGCGGAGAGATTTTCGAGGGTGACGCGCTCGGGATTCAAGAATGTCTTGATCGTGTTCAGCGTGATGTCGAGCGGCTGGATGAGGACGTCCGAGGCCTTCTTGCGCGTCTCAGGGCTTGCCTTTGCGAGCTTCGACAAAGCCTCCGACAGATCTTTTGCCGCTTGCGCGCCCGGCCCTTGGCGTTCGCCCGCAATGGCGCCAAGCGACGTCGCGGTCGCTTCAAGACTCGACACGATTTCGGCGTCGCCGGGCGGCGGCTTCACCTGCGCGGGGTACAAATAATCATGGAGTCCATCAGCCTTCTCTTTGATGGCCGCGAGTTTCTGATCTTGTGCCTCCGGGATGAAGCTCGAAAGCGTGATCGCGCGAGCGACCTCGGGAAGCTTCTGCAGCGTTTTCGCCATGCTGCTCGCTTGATCGAGCGATGGCGCGAGAATCTCGGCCGTCCGCCCGGATGTTTCCGGGTCCTTGCTGATGTCGAGATACGTCGCGACCGACTCCACCTTGGGATTGCGGAGATCCATCGGATTAAAGTCGAACTGGAGCCAGGAGAGTAAGGGGAGCGCAGCGAAGACCGCCGCCACGGTTCCAGCGACAATAACGACACGATGCCGTTCAAGAAAGCGGTCAAGCGGACATAGAAATGCATAGCCCAGCGGCCGCGGTTCTGCCGGAGGATCGAGCACCCTCAACAGCGCCGGAAGCACAGTCAGGCTTGTAATGAGAGCAATGATCATACCCACGCCGGCAATTTCGCCAAGTTCGGAGACGCCTTTGTAAGCCGTAGGCAGGAACGAGAGGAACCCGGCAGCCGTCGCGAGAGCAGCCAGGACAAGGCGGCCGCCATTGGTCGCGGCTGTCTCCAGAAGCGAGCACATCAAGCCATGATGCTCGTAGCGCGCCGCGCGGTAGCTCACGCTGAACTGCAAGCCGAAATCGACGCCGATGCCCACAAACAAGACAAAAAAAGCAACCGAGATCGGATTGAACGCACCGACGAGACTTAATCCGGCTGCCGCCGTCGCCGCTAGGCCAACCACCACGCTGAACATGACCGCGATGATAATGCGGGCCGAATGAAGCGCGAGCCAAAGGATGAGAATGACCGCGGCGATCGTAAAAATCATATTTTCGGCAGCGCCCTGCCTCAGAG
>JBAVVQ010000756.1:0-1504 GCA_049697375.1 Rhodomicrobium sp. | reverse complement strand
TCATGGAGGCTCGCCGCGATGGCCGGCAGCGAGGTTGAGAGCACCGTGGAATCCAGGTTCTCCATGAATAGGCCGCAAGCGACGATCAGCGGAATGAGCTTCCGGGCGGGTATCAATTCAGGTCTTTCTCAATGGATCTGCGGAAGGACGTGTGTGCGTCGGCAAAGAGTCTACCCCCCCCCTTCAAGGACACCCCACCAACGCCGCGGCTTTGTCTTATATAGGTAGGCTCGCCGTTCGGAGAAACGGAGCTACGATTCTTCGTGCTCCAGGGGCCTTCGCGATGCATGCCGGACATGCAGAACGAAAAGCTCATTTTCGAGAACGGTATAAAAGATCAAATAAGGATAACGTCCCAGCGGCATGACGCGCACACCCGGTCGCTGCGTCAGTTCGCGGCCCATGCCCGGAAACTCAGCCAAGCGACCCATCACCTCGCGAATGCGCCGCTCGACGGCCAGCGCGCCTTGAAGACTGCGTTCGGTGAGGTAAATCGGCAATAGCGGTCAGATCGGAGACGGCGCGGGGGCTGTAGACAATCTTCATTTGCGGAAGCGTGCATAGACCGCCTCCACTTCGCCGTCGCTCGCCCGTTTGCCGCTCTTAATCTGCTCCAAGGCCTCATCCAACGCCGCAAGCTCATCTGCGGTGGCCTCATACGGCTCCTGCTCTATTGCACGGAGAATGACCGCGGCCTTCGACGCCTTCAGAACGGCGGTCGCGTGTTCGCGGGTGACATTTGGGTCCAGGAAGACGTCCAACGGATCGCCCGCTTCGAGGTGGTCGAACAGAGTTTGAACCGGGACCCGCGTGCCGGAGAATACAGGAATGCCGCCCTGACGCTTTGGATCGACGGTGATAAGGGGATCTGGCAACGGCATGCCGGTGTCCTCTGCTAGCGAATTCTACCCAACCTTGTGAAATAATATAGCGTTTAGTTTCGCTTTCGCCAAAGATCGGATGCGGCGGCGAATGGCGAATAGCTGGGCGTAACCCGCGTCCCGGGCTTTAATTTCGCCATGATCGCCCTAAGGTAAGGGTGCGTATGGAACCCCGGCGAAAAGTGGGGCGGGTAAGCTTTTGACACAAACACATATCGCGGTGCGCGGCGCGCGCGAGCACAATCTCAAGAACATTTCGCTCGACATTCCGCGCGAGAAACTCGTGATCATCACCGGGCTGTCCGGCTCGGGCAAGTCGAGCCTCGCCTTCGACACGATCTACGCCGAGGGCCAGCGCCGCTATGTCGAGAGCCTATCGGCCTATGCGCGCCAGTTCCTGGAGATGATGCAGAAGCCCGATGTGGACCTGATCGACGGGCTTTCGCCGGCCATTTCCATCGAGCAGAAGACGACGAGCCGCAACCCGCGCTCGACAGTCGGCACCGTCACCGAGATTTACGACTATATGCGGCTCCTCTGGGCGCGCGTCGGCGTGCCCTATTCGCCCGCGACGGGGCTTCCCATCGAAAGCCAGATCGTGAGCCAGATGGTGGACCGCGTGC
>JBAVVQ010000755.1:0-6910 GCA_049697375.1 Rhodomicrobium sp. | reverse complement strand
GCCGGATACATGTATCTCCGATATGCCTGGCCACGATCAGTGTCAAATCGTCGTCAAGCCTAACCGATTTGTTCGATCACACTTTGCTTGTTCTGGCTAATCTGCAGCGCAGTTTGTGTGCTGGCGGCTTCATTCACATCCTCCTTCAGGGAGTCCGGTGTGAAAATGGGACTTCGGCGGTTTGGGCGTTTGATGAGCCAGTCCATATAGAGAGCGTCGCCCGGCTCAAGGGGAGCCCCACAAGAGATACTCCACATTTCGCGGATCGCAGGCGGTCCAATAGCGTCGCGACCCTACATGTTTTTGGCGATAATCTCGGCCAGGTGATGCGTCTTCCGCCCGGCTCCTTGCTCGATCTGCTCGCGACAGCTGAAGCCGTCCGCCAGGACGAGGCAATCCCGGTCAGCTGCGCGAACTCTGGGTAAGAGGACACGCTCGCCAGCCTTCATCGACACATCGTATTTGCCGCTCTCGAAGCCGAACGATCCCGCCATGCCGCAGCAGCCGGACGAGAGGACTTCGTAATCGAGACCAAGGCGGCCCATCACCCTCTTTTCGGCTTCGACGTCGAGGACGGCGTAGTGGTGGCAATGAACCTGTGTCAGCGCCTTCCTCTTCACTTGCGGCAATTTCAAATCACCGCAATGGCCGTCGAGAAACTCGGAGAACAGGAACGCATTCTCCTTCAGCTTCTTCGCAGTCCTGTCTCGCGGGAACAGGTCGGGGAGTTCATCGCGAAAGGTGGCCACGCAGGCCGGTTCGAGCCCCACCATGGGCGTTCCGCTTTCAATATCGGGGCCGATGGTGTCGATGACCTGCCGGAGCCACTTCTGCGCCGTTTCGAGCATGCCCCAGTCGTAAAGCGGACGCCCGCAGCACAGGGGCTTCTGTGGGATGATCACCTGCCATCCCGCAGCCTCGAGCACGATGGTCGCCGAGATGGCGGTTGCTGGTCGGAAATAGTTGTTGAAGGTGTCCGGGAACAGAAGAACCCGTTTTCCACGAGGATTGACAGTGGGATTGCGCGTCCGCCAGGCCGTGTAGGTGATGGGCGCGAAGGCCGGGATCGAGCGTTTTTGTGATATTCCCGCAAGCCATTTCCAAGTGAGCCAAGCAGCGCGTTGCGGGCCAATCCATTGGCGAGACCTGGCGCATAACTCGCCGCCTTCGCCCAGATCGGGATGAGGCCCATCGAATAGGCGGAGCGCGGGCGGATCTTGTTCTCGTAATAGTGCGAGCGGAACTCGGCCTTGTAGGTGGCCATGTCCACATTCACCGGGCAATCGCGCTTGCAGCCCTTGCAGGCGAGGCAAAGGTCGAGCGCCTTCTCAACGGCCGGGTTATTCCAGGTCTTTGCGATAGCGCCGCCATGCAGCATTTCGAAGAGAAGGCGGGCGCGCCCGCGCGTCACATAGGCTTCTTCGCGGGTCGCCATATAGCTCGGGCACATGACGTTATCGCCCGGTACAGCCGACCGGCATTTGCCGACGCCGACGCAGCGGATCGCCGCCCGGCTGAAATTTCCCTCGTCGTTCGGGAAGCTGAAATGGGTGTGAACATGGGGCGGGACATAATCCGGGCCAAGCCGCATGTTCGAGGTGATGGGGAAGGGATCGACGACCTTGCCGGGGTTCATCTTCCAGTCCGGATCCCAGATGGACTTGAACTCGCGGAACGCCTCGATCAGTTCCGGCCCGAACATCTTTGGTAGGAGCTCGGCCTTGGACTGGCCGTCGCCATGCTCCCCGGAAATCGACCCGCCATGCTCCACGACGAGGGACGCCGCATCGTCGAGGAAACGGCGCATCTTCTTCAGTCCATCGCTGGTCCGAAGGCCGAAATCGATGCGGCAATGAACGCAGCCGTCGCCGAAATGGCCGTAAAGGGTGGTGTCGTAATCGTAGCGGTCGAGCAGCTTGCGAAACTCGCGCAGGTAATTTCCCAGGCGTTCCGGAGGAACGGCTGCGTCCTCGAATCCTTCCCAAGCGTCCGGGTGGTGAGGCACGAACGCAGTGCTGCCAAGGCCCGCCTCGCGCGCCTTCCAGATGAGCTGCTGCTCGTGTTCGTTTTCGGCGACTTTGATGTGCGGCGGGTTCGGCCGCTGCTTTAACGCCGTCTCGAGCGCCTTGGCCTTTTCCTTCGCCTCGTTCTCAGTCTCCCCGCCGAACTCCGCAATCAGCCACCCGTTCCCCGGCGGCAGAATAGCGACGCTCGACATATCCGCGTGCTTGTCCCGCATGAACTCGATGAGCTTGTCGTCCATCGCCTCAAGGCCGATCGGGCCATGATCGCGGACGAAGGCTGCGGCGTCTCCCGCCTGGTAGATGTCCGGGAAGGCGATCACGGCGAGGGCGCGCTTGGGCGGGCTCCGAACGAGGTTCAGCGTGGCTTCGAGGATGATGACGCAGGTTCCTTCGGAGCCGATGAGCGCGCGCGCGACGTTGAACCCGTTCTCGGGCCGCAACTCGTCGAGATTGTACCCGGAGACGCGCCGGGGAATTTTAGGATAATTCCGGCGGATGAGATCGGCGTAGCGGTCGCGAAGCGCGGCGAGGCGGCGGTAGATTTCACCCTTGGCGCCCCCCGCCGCGATAATCCCGCGAAGCTCCGACGGCGACGTGCGGCCAACCTTCAGGCGCAGCCCGCGATAGGTCACGATGTCGAGCTCTTCAACATTATCGGCCGTGCGCCCAGCGTAAACGGAATGCACGCCGCACGAGTTGTTGCCCATCATGCCGCCGAGCGTGTTGTGATCGTGCGTCGAGGGATCGGGGCCAAAGGTGAGATGATGTTTCTCCGCCGCGTTGCGGAGGATGTCGAGATTGCAGCCCGGCTGAACGCGCGCCAGTTTCTTTTCGAAGTCGATCCCGATGATGCGGTTCAGATATTTCGAGAAGTTGGCCATGACGGCGGCGTTGCAGGACTGGCCGCACAGGCTCGTGCCCCCGCCGCGTGAAAGGAATGGCGCGCCATATTCGCGGCAGCAGGCAATCGTCGTGACAACATCATCGATGGTCTTCGGGATCACGACGCCGATCGGGACTTGGCGGTAATTCGAGGCATCGGTCGAGTAAAGCGCGCGGCTCATGTCGTCAAAGCGCACTTCCCCTTCCACACGCGCCTTCAATACCTTGGCTAATCCGTTCGCCTTTTCAGCGGAAACAATGCTCGTCCAGGGCTTCGGCTGCTGCGTTTCCTGATCGCGAATGGTGTGCGGATCGACCGTAAAGCCCTGAACGCTGACAGACATGATAGGTCCTCGGTCACACGGCGTATTGCCGTGCGTCTTGGTGTTTGAATTCGAGGCCGAGACCGGGGCGGCTGAGATCGGCGCGGATGACGCCGTCCTTCGGAATGGGCGCGCCATCGAAGAGCCGATGCTCGATGCGGACGTGATCATGGAACCATTCCTGGTTCCAGAGCGAGCGGGCTGCGAGGGCCGCATGGAGATGCAGAGCAGGCGCGCAGTGCGCCGAGAGCGGCCGCGGAAAGGCCGTGCAAAGTACGTCGGCTTGCAGAAACCCGGTCAGTCCCAGGCAGCGGGTCGCGTCGGCCTGCTGCACATCTGTGGCCCCGGCCTCCAGCATGCGGCGGAAATAGTAAAGGTCATAGCCATATTCCCCCGCCGCGATCTTCATCCCATCCGGCGCCCGATCCCGGATAAGGCGAAGCCCCTCCAGATCGTCGCTGGAAACGGGCTCTTCAAAGTAGACGACGCCGAGTGACGCAAAGCCTTCGGCGAAGGAGAGCGCGTCTTTCCGGCTATAAGCGCCATTCGCATCGACGAAGAGGCCGGCCTTGCCAATTGCGCTTGTGGCGGCCCTTACACGGTCAAGATCAAGGGCCGGGTCGGTCCCCACTTTCATCTTTACCCAGCGCATGCCTTGGCTGGCCCAGCCGCCAAGCTGCTCCTTCAGGCGGCCGATGGAGTAGGTGGTGAAGCCTCCGCTGCCATAGACCGGAATGGCGTCGCGCGCCGCGCCGAGGAGGGATACGACCGGCAAATCCAGCAACTTGCCTTTCAGGTCCCACAGCGCCGAATCCACGGCTGCGATTGCGGTCGCGACAAGCCCCGGCCGGCCGATATTGCGAACGCGCCGGAGCATGACTTCATGGGCGAGCGGGATCTGGAGAGCGTCAAGATCGGCGGCGGCCTCGGCAAGCGCGCCATTGACGATGACGGCGGCGGCGGCGTCCGTGTAGCTGTACCCTATCCCTGTTTTGCCGCCGGCGTTGACCTCAGCCAGGACAAGGGTAGTCGAATTCCATGCAAACGTTCCATCCGCTTCGGGTGCGTCGGTCGGAATGGTGAAAGCGCTGGCCGAAACACTCTTGATGGCAGCATCAGGCACCGCCGTGGCTCCTAAACAAGCTCGCGCACGGTATCGGACCCCACGGTCAGGGCGATTTCGCCCGCGTGAGGCGTGCCGCGAACGATGCTCTCGGCGAAATTCTTCGCCTGCTCCGCCGTCACTTTCGGCGGCAGGGGCGGTTCATTCGGGTCGACGACGGCCTCGATGAGCACGGGGCCTGCCGTGGCCAGCGCCTGGCGCAGCGTCTCACCGCATTTCCCGGCGTCGTCGATGAAAAACGCCTGAGCGCCGCAAGCGCGGGCCACACCCGCGAAATCGATGGGCTGTAACTCGCAGCCGAACTCGGGATTGCCCAAGAACACCATCTGCTCCCACTTGATCTGGCCCAGCACATTGTTCTTAATGACGACGACCTTCACATCCAAGCCGTACTTCACGCAGGTGGCGAGTTCGCCCATCAGCATGGTGAGACCGCCATCGCCAACGAAGGCGACGGATTGCCGGCCGGGATAAGCCACTGCCGCCGCAATGGCGTAGGGGAGTCCGCAGGCCATGGTTGCAAGGTTGCCCGAACAGGAGAACTGCTGGTTCCCCCTTATATCGAGGTGGCGGGCGATCCACGTCGTGATCGTCCCGGAGTCCGTGGAGATGATCGCATCGTCGGTGACGCACCTGTTCAGTTCGTAGGCGACGACCTCCGGCTTCATGGGTTTGTCGCGACGCGTCCCACGCTCCTGCATCAACTGCCGCCAGTCTTTCATCCGGTCCTGCGCCTGCGCGAGGAACGCCCTGTCCTGCTTGGGCTGCACCTTCGGCAGCAGCGCGCCAAGAACGCGGGCGCTATCTCCGACAAGGCCGATGTGAGCCGGATATCTGAGCCCGATCCGTTGCGGGTCGATGTCGATCTGCACACATTTGACGCGGCCCGGCTTTGGATAGAACTCAATGTAGGGGAAGCAGCTTCCGACAATCAGCAGCGTGTCGCATTCTTCCAGCGCTTCCTGCGCGGGTTTTGTGCCGAGCAGGCCAATGCCGCCGACAGAGAACGGGCTGTTATCGGGAAGCGCGCCCTTTCCAAGAAGCGCCTTCACAACGGGCGCGCCAAGCCGCTCCGCCATAGCCTCAAGCTGATCGCGCGCATGGATGGCCCCGCGCCCCGCGAGAATGCAAACCTTATTACCCTCGTTCAGAATTTCAGATGCGACTTGCAGATGGGCCTCGCCCGGCATATGCGCGCTTTCCGACATATAGCCCGAGACGTGATGCGGAACGTTCCGAGGCGTGCGCCAATCATCCTTGATGGAGAGGGATTGCACGTCCGTCGGGATCGTGATGTGCGACACCCCTCGATAGGCCAGAGCGGTGCGGCAAGCCAATTCGGTCACGTTTTCGACGTGGGCCGGTCCCATGACGCGAGAGTTATAGACGCAGACATCCATGAAGAGCTTGTCCAGCTCCACATCCTGCTGGGTATAGGTGTGGAGCAGGTCGTGGAATTGCAGGCCCGTGATCGCCACCACGGGGGCGCCATCGAGCTTGGCGTCGTAAAGGCCATTCAACAGATGGATGCCGCCGGGACCCGATGTGGCGAGGCAGCAGCCGAGCCGGCCCGTATACTTGGCATAAGCGCAGGCCATGAAGGCCGCCGCCTCTTCGTGTCTCACCTGAATGAAGCGAATGGAGCCGGCCCTTTTCCTCAAGGCCTCCATGATCCCGTTGATCCCATCGCCTGGAATCCCGAAAATTGTATCGATACCCCAAGTGGATAAGGTCTCGATGAGAACGTCTGCGGCGGTCGTTGTCATGCTATGCGTCCCTGGTGGAATGAAAGCCTAACGGCCCCCGACCCCCATCAGTTCCAAACGGCGCGGCGGTTCCAAACGGCGCGGCGCCTCCGCTTCGGCTGGCGGCTTTTCCTGCGCAGGGCGAGGAATAAAAGGCCGAAGAGAGCGCCGCCCGTGACGGCGAAGCGAGATAGCACGGGGGACCGCATGCCGGTGGTGGCGAGGGCTTCGCAATCGAAGCGGCCATGTGCGCCAAAGTCGCCTTCGATGGGCTTGAAGAGGTTGTCCGGCGTATCCTTCAGAGCCGGCTCCGACGACATTTGCGACTCGTAGGCGAAGTTGGCGAGATATCGGTCGAGGAGCCACGGGGCCATCTTGTTTGCGAGTATGGCCTTGAACGTGGAGCTCCCGACCCAGACTTCCCGCAACCTCGCCGACGACGCGAAAACGATGGCGTCCGCCGCCACCTCGGGCTGATAAATCGGCGGCACTGGCTGGGGCCGCATCGGCAGCTTGTTCCGGCCCCAATTGAACTGCGGCGTATTCAAAGCGGGCATCTGAACCATCGTGATGTGGATGCCCGAGCCGTCATGGAGCAGTTCCGAGCGAAGCGCGTCCGTAAAACCTCTGATCGCAAATTTGGCGCCGCAGTACGGGGCTTGCAGCGGGATGGCGCGGTAAGACAGGGCCGAGCCCACTTGCACGATGGTCCCGAGATTTCGCCGGCGCATCCTGCGGAGCGCCGCCATTGTGCCGTAGACGTAGCCGAGATAGGTGACCTCGGTTGCTCGCTTATACTCGGCGGGCGTGATC
>JBAVVQ010000754.1:0-7191 GCA_049697375.1 Rhodomicrobium sp. | reverse complement strand
GAACCCGTCAGCGCTCTACATCCGGCGGCCGATTGGAACTATCCTGCTTGCGGTCGGGATCTTTCTTGCGGGCGTCGTCGCGTATTTCAAGCTGCCGGTCGCGAGCCTTCCCAGCGTCGACATGCCTGCGGTGCGGATCAGCGCGACATTGCCGGGAGCCGATCCCGAGACCGTCGCGGCCACCATCGCCGCGCCGCTTGAGCGGCACATCGGAGAGATTGCGGGTGTCAACGAGCTGACGTCGACGAGCCAGCTCGGCTCCACAAGCATCCAGGTTCAGTTCGATCTTTCGCGCAACGCAGACGACGCCGCCCGCGACGTGCAGGCCGCCATCAACGCGGCGCAGGCCGACCTTCCGACCACTTTGACGCGCCGGCCGACGATCAGGAAATCGAACGCCGCCGCTTCGCCAATCATGATCCTCGCCATGACGTCTCCGATCAGGCGGCCGACCGATCTTTACGATCTCGGCGACCTCATCGTGTCGACGCGCATCAGCCAGATCAGCGGCATAGCGGAGGTGCTGATCGGAGGCGCGCAGACGCCGGCCGTGCGCGTGGTCGCCGATCCAGGCGCGCTGCAATCGCGCAGCCTTGGCTTCGAAGATGTCCGCACCGCGATCACTCAGGCCAATTCGCTCGTCCCGATCGGGACGCTGAACGGGGCCGAGAAGTCAACGATCGTGACCACAAACGGCCAGATCGACAAACCGGCCGATTACGCATCGCTTGTCGTGAAAGTGAAGAACGGCAATGTGGTCCGGATCGGTGATGTCGCACAGGTTTCCACGGGCACGAGCAACAGGCTCGCGGCTGGGTATTACAACAAAGACAACGCCGTCATCTTCATCATCTTCAAGACGCCGGATGCGAACGTCGTCAACACGAGCGATCAAATCTACGCTCTGTTCCCGGAATTGCACCGGCTTCTTCCGGCGGATGTAAAACTCACTGTCCTCAACGATCGAACAAAGACCATCCGAACCAGCATTGCCGACATTCAGAAGACGCTTCTTGCGAGCATTGTGCTGGTTATGATGGTGGTGTTGATCTTTCTTCGCCGCATTATTCCCACCGTCGCCGCAGGTGTTGCGGTGCCGCTTTCGCTTGCCGGCACCGTCGGCCTTATGTGGCTTTCCGGCTATAGCCTCGACAACATTTCTCTGCTTGCTTTGACAATCTCCGTCGGTTTCGTCGTGGATGACGCCATCGTCGTGATTGAAAACTGTTACCGCAATATGGAAGCAGGGTTGCAGCCGCTCGAAGCCGCGCTGCAAGGCTCCAGGCAGATCGGCTTCACCGTCATATCCATCAGCCTGTCGCTAGTGGCGGCGTTCATCCCGCTTCTGTTCATGGGCGGCCAGATCGGCCGGCTTTTCGGAGAATTCGCGTGGACGCTGACTTACGCGATTCTCATTTCCGCAGTGGTGTCTCTTACTCTGACGCCGATGATTTGCGGCCGCTTCATTCGCCGCTTGCCCGTCCCGCGTGAAACCTGGCTCGATCGCCGGATCGAGCCCTTTTTCGAAGGGCTGGTGCGATTTTACGAGCGTACGCTCACTTACGCGCTCCGGCACCGCTGGTTGATGCTCCTCGTCACGCTGACAACCTTGGCGTTGACGATCAACCTCTACATCGTGCTGCCGAAAGGCCTCATTCCGCTCGGCGACACGGGCCTTGTGATTGGGTACGCGCAAGCCTCTCCGGATGTCTCTTTCGACTCACTGGAGGATATTCAAAAAAAGGTAACGGGGATTTTGGACGCTGATCCCGCCGTGGAAGGCGTAGCCGTCTCGATCGGGGGCACATCCGGCTTCGGGCAAAGCAACCAAGCGCGCTTTTATATGTCGCTGAAGCCGATCGAGGAGCGCAAAGAGAATGTGGTGGCCGTAATCGGCCGGCTACGAAAAAAATTCGGCGAACTCAAAGGCATCGACGTGACGATGTTTCCGGGCCAGGAAATACAGTTCGGCGGGCGAGCATCCCGGGCGCAATATCAGGTCACGCTTTGGGGGCCGGATCTGAAGGAAATCGCAGAGTGGCTTACAAAGTTGCAGGATCGCGTCAAGCAAGTGCCCGGTGTCGTCGATGTCAACAATGACCGGCAGACCGGCGGCCCGCAAGCGATGGTGACCATCGACCGTGTAAAGGCCGGAAAATTTGGCATTGCGGTCAAAGACATCGACGCCGCGCTCAACGACGCGTTCTCGCAGCGCGCCGTGTCTACGATCTATTCGCACCGCAATCAGTACAACGTCATCCTGGAAGCAAACCTGGATGTGCAGCGAAGCCTCGCAGGGCTCGACACTGTGTACGTGAAAGGCAACCAGGGACAGCAGGTGCCGCTCAGCGCCGTCGCGACGATCAGCGTGACGTCTGTGCCGCTCGTCGTCAATCATACCGGGCAATTTCCCGCCGCGACGATCAGCTTCAATACCGCCCCCAACGTCACGCTGGGGCAGGTTCTGCCTCAGGTCCTGCAAATCGCTAAGGATATCCAGCTTCCGGAATCGCTCCATTTCGAGCTTGCGGGAGAGACACTGGCTCTTCAGCAGGAGCAGACCTCAGAAGTGCTGCTGATCGTGTCGGCGCTTGTCGCGGTTTACCTCGTGCTCGGCATTCTGTATGAAGACCTTGTCCACCCTCTTACCATCCTGTCGACGCTGCCGTCGGCGGGTTTTGGAGCGCTGCTCACGATGCAGGCGACGGGGCAATCACTCTCCATCATCGCTTTCATCGGCATCATTCTTCTCATCGGTATTGTGAAGAAAAACGGCATCATGCTTGTCGATTTCGCGCTCGACGCGGAGCGCAGCCGAGGCATGTCGAGTGAGGACGCCATCCGTCAGGCTTGCCTTGAGCGTTTTCGTCCGATCCTTATGACTACGCTCGCGGCCATGTTTGGCGCTTTGCCATTGGTTCTTGCCTCCGGACCGGGCTCGGAGCTTAGACAGCCACTCGGTTATACTATCGTCGGCGGTCTCGCAGTCTCCCAGCTCCTGACCATCTATACGACGCCTGTGATCTATCTGTGGCTCGACCGGTTGCGCCGACGCCGTGGACGAATAGCGCCAGCGTCAGGAGTTATAGCGACGTCCCCATCGTAAGGAGACGCCGGTCACTTCCGCGTCACCTTAGGTGGCGAGGGTTTCGAGTTGTTCTTCTCCACAGCCTGTTTCGACGCCATGACCCGTTCCATCCGGTCGAGGCGTTCCAGTTCAGCCAGGCGATGTTTGACCTCCCCCAGGAAACGCCGAATCCGATCGGCATTGCGTCCGAGATCGTGCTGGCCGAAGCGCGACGAGGACCGGATATCGACTTTTGCCATCTTAGCCGAACCTGTAACGCGGATTGCAATATCGTCTGTGAACCCGAAGAGGAGCGTGCGGTCCATGGCCTCGATGTGGCCGCTTCTGGTGGCTTCGGGCGCTTGTTCGTCGATGATCTTCCAGTTGAGCGCTTTGACGACGTCGCGCACAGCAGGGTAAACATCAATGAGCGACCGCTGGATTTGAAGTGGTTTGATGTCAGGATAGGCTGACGATTGCAGCGTCGCGAAAGAGGCCTCGTAGTGCACCGGGTTCGCCTGACCTTGGCGGATTTTTGCGACGCGGTCGAAAGCGGGAGGCGCGGCTGTGTCTGTTGTGATCTCGTAAAGCCGCGGCAATCTCAGGAGACCCGGAAGCGACCACAAAGGAACGGCGAGCACAAGCGTGCTGAGAAACATGGCCGCAGATGCCCGGCCAGCGCCCAGATGCCCTTCCTTCCAAATCGACGCCAAAGCCGCTACAGCCAAAACCAGGCTGACGACTGCGCCCGCCACCGCGCCACCCAAAACCTTAAGAGCGAAAGGAGTCGGGAGTCCAAAAAAGCGATGCCAGACGAATGCGCCGACAAAAACGAGCACGGACAGGATCGCTATCCTGTAGCTCCAGACGGCCGTTCGGGAGAGGTGCTCAATATAGCGCAATGAATCTCACTCCCCAGATACCATGTTTGATGTTAGCGCTTGCGGCCTTCTTGCCATTTTTCCAAAATGTAATAAAAAATTTGCTTGCGCTGTCGCAATAGAGCCACCGAATCACTCGACGGTTGGTCTAGATGCCGACCTTAGGGTCCAGGCGTCGGTTAGTAAATGATGGAGTACGACCGTGGGTGAAGATTATCAATGGCGGCAACTCGGCTCGATCGTCAATCAGGTGCTCATGGACACGCGCACAAAAGCAATTCGAAAGGGAACGCAGGCGAAGGCACCGCCTCGTCCGATCCTTACGAAAACTCAGCAGAGACAGGCCATGCCTGAAAAACGCGGGCACGGATTTCTTAACCCCAATTACCAAGCACCCGCTCCGGCACAGCTTGAACTCCCCTTCGGAATCGCGGCGGAAGCAAATTTCGACAAGCGCTCGACAAAGGCGGCGCGCCTCATGTGAGGCGCGCCAAATGTCAATGCTGAGTGTCGGTTGTTTCGGACGAGGAGCCGCCCAGCTTACCGCCTTTTCCTGACCGGTTCGGCTTTTGAATGGCGTCAGGATCGATGGTCTTCGATGGCTCCTCAGAAGGCGCTGCTGTCGTTTCGCCAAACCGGTAGGTGACAGGCTGAACTGCGCTCGCGCTAGCAGCGACGCGAATCGGCGCCGGTAATGGCGCTGAAGCGGCAGGCTTCGGCGCGCTCGCATAAATGGGCGAGGCGGGCGCCTTCGTCGACTGAAGGCTTGCAACCTGGCTCGGCGCGGCTGGACGCGTGATGACCGCCGATGCGGACGTGTCCACCATCTCGGCAACAGATGGCTGGGGTTTCGACGGGGCCGGCTGCGGCGCTGCTGACGCCATTGCGACAGGCGCTGGAGTCTCTTTCGGCTGACGCGCAGGTGTTTCACTCTTGCTCAAACTGGCAAGGACAGTCTGCGGAACGCCGTCGACGCCGGGCATCTGAGACGGATTAAGTTTCGTATACATCGGACAGGGAGCGCCGGGCGCCGGATCGCCGCCGGGGAAAGACACATTCACGAGATACTGCTTGCCGCATACCTTCACAATCGGAGGTTTCCCGGTTTCTTCGAAGGCGTCATATCCTTCTTTCAGCTTGACCCAGAAGGGATACCATTCGTTCAAGCGATGCCGCATCATATTCCAGGTGGTCATGCGGAACGGGAGAGCCTGGACATGAAACTTCGTCTGCCCGGCGTTGAAGGCTTCGCGGGCCAAAATGTAGATTTCTTCGATATAGGCGTCGGTCATGGCGTAGCAGCCTGCGGACTTGCAGTTGCCATGAACCATAAGCGCTGAGCCCGAATGGCCGTTCGCCTGATCGTACGTGTTCGGGAAGCCGATATTGAACGCCAGGTGGTAAAGGCTGTGCGGGTTCATTTGAGCGCGGCTAACGGTGTAGAAGCCCTCGGGGGCCTGCCGGTCGCCCTGTTGCACTTTCGGGCCGAGCTCGCCTGACCAGGCGCAAATGGGATAGGTACGGAAGTGCTGGAAGCGGCCATCCTTGTACTTCCAGACCTCAAATTCGGATTCTTCTTTGAAAATGCGGACGAAGATCGGAGATTCAACCTTCATTCCTTTGATGGCGAGAAGCGCCTGCGTGGAGGCCGGCAACTGGCGATCACCCGGAGCAGCGGACTCTTCGGAGGAACTCGTACCGAGGAAACTCAAGCATCCAGTCAGGCAAACTATGAGCGGCGCAACCAAAGCAAAACGCAACGCAACTCTCATGACCCTCAACTCCCGCACATGTTCGGGAGAGGATGGATTTTTTGCATTAAAAATCCGTTTCAATCCAGGGGTAATTTTTAGAAGTTGCATCCTGAGGTTGTTACCTCCTGATTCGCGTGCCGTGATGCCGCAATTTCCAAGTTTTTTAGGGCTAAAATGCGACAACGCACGGCAGAAGAAGCCAGTCTAACGCCCTGAAGATAGGGGTCTTCCGATGCTCAGGAATTTTTCTTGGCGCTGTTTACGAATGTTCACGCCATCCAGGTTTTCGAAGTCCGCAAGAGCAAGCTCGATCGCGTCGCTAACCTTCTTGATCGCGGCGTCGGGGTCACGATGAGCGCCGCCGACCGGCTCCGGAATGATACCGTCAATGACATTGAGCTGGAGCAGATCCTGCGCGGTGATTTTCATGTTGGTGGCCGCGTCCCGGGCCTTTGCGCTATCCCGCCAGAGAATCGATGCAGCGCCTTCGGGCGAGATGACGCTATAGATCGCGTGCTCCATCATGAGGACGCGATTTGCCGAGGCCACGGCGACTGCGCCGCCGGACCCACCCTCGCCAATGATGATCGCAATCATGGGCACGGTAATGGACAGACAGCAATCGGTTGAGCGGGCAATGGCCTCGGCCTGTCCGCGCTCCTCTGCTTCGATGCCGGGATAGGCGCCGGCGGTATCGACGAGGCTCACCACCGGCAGGCCGAACCGATCCGCCAACTGCATCAGCCGCACGGCCTTGCGATACCCTTCGGGCTTCGCCATGCCAAAATTGTGCCTTAGCCGGCCTTGTGTGTCGGCGCCCTTTTCGTGGCCAAGGATCATGATGGTCCGGCCGTGGAATTGGCCGAGCCCTCCGATGATGGCGAGGTCCTCGCCGAAATAGCGGTCGCCCCCCAAGGGGGTGAAATCCACGATCAGGTCCCGGATGTAGTCGCAGGTGTGCGGCCTTTGCGGATGCCGCGCCACTTGCGTTTTCTTCCAGGGATCGAGACTGGAATAGGTTTCTTCGAGGGCCTGTTGCGCCTTCTCTCGAAGCCTTGCGATTTCCTCCTTGATCGAGACAGCGCTGTCTCCCTCGCCAAGCGCGCTTAGCTCCTCGATCTTGCTTTCGAGTTCGGCGATAGGTTTTTCAAAATCGAGATAGGTGCGCATCGGGGAGGGGGTTAAAGGCCAAGGTACGGATAGCGATGTATGCCTAGCACGGCGGAAGGTCCAGAGCTAGTCACCCGCGGCCCTGAATCGCTCCGATGTGGAAAAGGGAATTTTGCGGCGAACAGCGCTAGTGGATTGCACCATTTAAATAGTCTGGTTGCGGTTATTTGCGAACACTGATTCCCTCGCCTTTGCGAACGGGCGAGGGAAGATTTGATGGTTCACAAGCGCTATATCATTGATCTAACGCACGAAGAGCGAGAGCGCCTTCTGGCTTTCATTTCCAAGGGCAAGGCTCCGGCAAGGGCCTTGTTGAAGG
>JBAVVQ010000753.1:0-2554 GCA_049697375.1 Rhodomicrobium sp. | reverse complement strand
GAACTTCTTCTCCTCCACGAGGCGCAGCAGCGGGTGATCCTCGGGCGTCGGCATCTTGAGAATCTTCGCCACACTCAAAGCGACGTCGAGCCCAACCTGATCGGCGAGCTCGATCGGTCCGACCGGCATGCCGAACTTCTGCGCCGCGGCGTCAATCTTCTCTTTTGGCGTGCCCTCACTGAGACGCTTCATGGCGTCGAACATATAGGGGGCGAGCACCCGGTTCACGAGGAAGCCTGGCGCGGACTTTACAAGCAGAGGCATTTTGCCGATCCGGGTCACGAAGCCGGCGCCTTTCCGCACTTCCTCTTCCCGGCTCTGTGACCCGCGCACCACCTCCACCAGCGGCAGCAACGCCACCGGGTTGAAGAAGTGCAGCCCGATGAGGCGGCTCGGGTCTTTCAGGCCCTCGGCAATCTGTTCGATGGGCAGTGAGGACGTGTTCGTGGCAAGGATTGCGCCCGGCTTCGCCTTCATCTCGATCTCGGCGAAAACCCTTTTCTTGGCGTCAAGATCTTCGTAGATGGCTTCGATCACGACGTCGGCGCGATGAATATGAGCGCCCGCCGGATCGGCTATCAGCCTGGCTTTCGCCTTCGAGGCTTCCAGGCCCGAACGAAGCCGCTTCTTGAAGAAGGGCTGCGCCCGCTCCAACGCCTTGTCGACGGCGTCCGCCGAAACGTCCTGAAGCGAAACTTCCATCCCCTCGGCAGCGCAAACCATGGCGATATCCGCGCCCATCGTGCCTGCGCCAACGACGTGCGCCCGCATGGGCCGGTAGCCGTCCTTCGGCGCTTCGGCTTTCAGCATCTCGGAGAGGCGGAACACCCGGCGCAGATTGCGCGACTGATCCGAGATCATCAGCGGCGCAAAAGCGCGCGTCTCCTCGCGCTTCATTTCATCGAAGCCGCCGCCATGCTTCTCGAACAGGTCGATGAGCCGGAACGGCGCCGGATAGTGCTCCTCGCGCACCTTTGCCGCCGTTTCCTTCCGCATCCGGCTGGCGATGTAGCTGCGCGCGGTTTCGAACTTTGTCAGCGGCGCCCACACGGGAGCGGCCCGCTTCGAATGCTTGTGCTTTATGACCGCGCTGCGCGCAGCCCAGCGAAGCTCGTGGCGGCTCGGCACGATCTGGTCGATGATGCCCGCCGCCCTCGCCTGGCTTGGGCGCAGCATCCGCCCCGTCAGCATATGCGGGATCGAATTCAGCGGCCCGGATTGCCGGAGCCAGCGCGCGACGCCGTTGAGCCCGGGAATGATGCCAAGCTTCACTTCAGGCAGCCCGAGCCGCGTCACCTCCTCGCGGTCGCAAACGCGATAGTGACAGGCGAGCGCGAATTCGAGGCCGCCTCCGAGACAGACGCCGTGGATCGCGGCAACGACCGGGATTGGCATGCGTTCTACGCGGTCGAAGATTTCCGTCACCGCACGCACCGCCGAGACGACATCCGCCTCCGTCTTGAGATCATCGAATTCCTTGATGTCGGCTCCGGCGACGAAGCTTTTTTCCTTGCCTGACATCACCACCAAGCCGCGCACGCGCTTGTCGCGAACGCCGTCGGCCACGGCCGTCAGGATCGCGTCGAGTTCCTCGACGGTTGCGCGGCCAAGCGTGTTCTGCGCCTGTCCTTTCACATCGAGGGTCGCCCAGGCGATCTGCTCAAAGTCGATATGGAACTCCCAATTCTTCAGGTTCGCGACATCGGCCGCCATGATCGCTCCTTCCAATATGTCGTTGAATGACCGCCGAAAGAGCGGTCATGAAAATTCCCGCCCCCGTACGCCTGTCACTCGGCGGCGCGAACCTCCGCAAGAGGTTGCTCCGCCGCCTTTTGACCTTCGATATCGATGGCTGAAGGCTTCCCGGCTGTGTAATGCGGCTCGAGCGCGGCCGGATCGAAGTCGTCGACGGCGATAACTCGCGACACAAGCCTCTCCGTCTCGCGAAGCAGCTCAGCCTCGGCCTGGCTCAACACGCGTTTGTCCACCGCCTCCTTGAACCAGTCATTGCCGAGATAACGCTTCACAAGGCCGCCGCGGATGGCGCGGTCCAGCTTCTTGTCGGCTTCCTCGCTCTCGATCACCTTTTTCATGGTGACCTCGAGAAGACCGAGCGGATCGTTCTCGTCGTGGGAGACGAAAATATTGCGGGTAAGCCGGTCGCGGAACTCGCCCGGAACGAGCACGGCCTGGACGATGTCCTTGGCGAGCGTATCCTTCGGCTTGCGGGCGCTGTTGCCGAGTGGAAAGACCCAGAATTTGAGGAGGGGCCGCGCATAACGGGCGGGGAAATTATCGACCGCATCATGCAGAGCTGAATAGAAGCTGTGGAAGGCCTTCTGCACCGCATAATCGAAGATGGGCCGCTCCAACGCGAGCGCTCCGTCATCCTCGTAGCGCTTCAGAAGGCAAGAGATGAAATAGAGTTCGCTGAGCGCATCCGCCATGCGCCCCGTCGTGCGCTGCCGAACCTTCAAGCAGCCGCCGAGAAGCGCGACGCACATATCGGCCACGACCGCGAAGTTTGTCGAAGCGCGCTCGGCCTGCGCATAGT
>JBAVVQ010000752.1:0-2599 GCA_049697375.1 Rhodomicrobium sp. | reverse complement strand
TTGACGGCGCCTCTTCCACCCGCACAAACCTCCGGCCGGCGCACATCAGCTGCCTCGTTGCCGCGCTTTGGGCGAAGAGCCGTGGTTTTGCAGGAATCTTGACGACATTAAGACGGCACACGAGTTTGCCGCTAAATCCACACCTCAATGCAGACCTGACTAGACATGAGTCCTCAGACATAAATGTATCATCTTACGATATGGCTCAGCTGAAATCGAGATCCACGCGTATCAAACGCAAGGAGGGTCCGATGCCATAGAAGTAGCTCTGATCAACACCTGCACTTTCCACGCACTTTTGCTCGTTATCATGTAGTGATGAACATGTCGCACAAGCTTCTTTTCCGGCTTTTACTCGGCTTTGTCCTAAGCTCCTCCTATCTAACTACGTTTCTTCTCACGGTTGAGCAGCAGCGTGCATCCTATCTTTCGCTGACGCAAGCGCACTCTCCGCAGAGATTCGTGAACCTCAGCGCCGAAGAGATCAACGGGCGCACCCTCAGGGCCGCCGCCGCTCTTGATCGCTAGCACCCGCAGTTGAGCGAGATTCTTCGCACGCGCTAACGGTAAATTGCTTGCTCGCTTGAACGGTGTGCCGAAGGTGGCGACAACGGAAACATACGGTTTCAAAAGTATGTTCGGAGTGGAAGCAAATGACATCCGTACTATGCGATGTAACTCTCTGGCTTGAGCATGCGAAGGAAGTCCGCGCGCTCTGCGAAATGATCTCCGATCTGGAAGAGAAGGAACAGATGATGGTGGTGGCTGCGGGCTTCGATCGCATCGCCGAACTCGCCAAAGAGCAAGCGATGCTCGAAAAGCAATGCCGCCACTCGACTTGTCGACCTGCGCATGCGTCGCGCGCGCAAAACAGGCGAGCACACAAGGATGCCGCCCCGAGGGCTCGGCGCGCCCGCCTCTTCCTAGCTTAGGCGGCCAAAGCCCTTTTTGCCGCTCAATCCTGCGTCAGCCGATAGCCGAGAAAGCGCTGGGAATCGATGGGGTCAGTGCCCAGCCGTTGGCGCAGGCGCTTCCGGAGCTTGCTGATGTGGCTCTCAATCACGTTTTCGTCGATTCCGTCATCGAAGAGGCCATAGACGAAATTGAAAATCTGCGATTTCGTCACGCGGCGCCCTTTGTTGGCGATCAGATATTCCAGGATGCGGCGCTCGCGTCTCGGGAGGGGTAACGGCTCGCCGTCGATCTCCGGATCGCGGCCATCGGAAAACACCCTGATCCTGCCGGCGAGAGGCTGTTCTTCTTCTTGCTGAGACCGCCGGCTGATCGCGCGGATGCGGGCAAGAATCTCGCGCACATGCACCGGCTTGCGGACCACGTCATCGACGCCAGCCGCAAACAGATCGAGCGTATCGTTCAAGGATTTCGTATCATTCATTGCTATGACGGCCGCGGCCGAACGCGATTTGATTTTGACCGGCACTTCCTCTCGATTCTGGAAGTCTCCGAGAAGGAAAGCCTCAACCGCATCGATATCCGGTTCCGGCGCGGTATTGACCCATTGGCGGAAATCCTGGGGCGCGAGGCCTGTCGCGGAGACGCCCTCCCGGGAAAACCATGCCGTATATCCATCCAATACGGTTTCACGTTCGTCGACGATGACAATCATGAGGTTTCCCCGAATCGAGCCAAAACTGTTCCTGACAACGCTTAGGCGTAACCGTTAATGTTAGCAACTTTAGATTGAGTTAGCCTTATGGAGCGCCTTCAAATTGGACGGAGCGTGGCCGTAAAGACGCGCATGCTGCTTTGCGCTGGTCTTGCGGGGATGTTGGGCGCAGAAAGAGGCTCAGGTGACAGACAAGAGGGAGGAGAGGCGATGCGGCGGTTGATCGCTCAGGCAAGTTTTGTCGGCGTTCTTTGTTTTGCTCCGTTTGCGCCAGCGCTTGCCCGCGAATGCCAGGGCCGGTCGGATGTTGCGGCCGTGAATCTGCTACGCCCTCCGCCTTGCGAGACCTGTCCGGAAACCAAAGCCGAAATGGACGAACTTGCGAGCTTGGAGCGGGAGCGTACGCCCGAGCAGGAAAAGCAGGTCGCCATCGATGTTAAGCGCAGCGTCGACCGTTTTCTTGAAGGGGCCGGTATCGCCTACGAGGCAGAGAAGCTCCGGCCGTGCGAGAGGTTTTTCACAATGCCGCGGCAAGAAGAGAAGGCCGCAGTCGAGGCGGCGAAAGATACCTTCTGCCGTACGCGGCCGTTCAGGACGCCGGGAAACCCCTTGCACCCGGTGCAGGAGGCAAGGCCCGACGACAGCTTTTCCTATCCTTCGGGGCACGCGGCTTACGGCGCCGTGATCGGGTTTCTGCTGGTAGAGATGCTTCCAGAAAAAAGGGCGGAAATCTATCGCCGGATCCACGAGTATGCCCGCGCCCGGATGATTGCGGGCGTTCATTTTCGCAGTGATATCGAGGCGGGGAAGCTTATGGGCGCCGCGGTTGTGGCGTCGCTTTTTGCGAAGCCCGATTTCAGGCCGGCTTTCGACGAAGCCAAAACATGCGTGCGCAAGGCGGTCGGGCTGGAGTAGCTAAGCTGGCGTTCTTCCTCCCTCTGATATTCGCTGGACGGCGCTCGCCGCACGCCC
>JBAVVQ010000751.1:0-2827 GCA_049697375.1 Rhodomicrobium sp. | reverse complement strand
TTTTGGTGGTTGGCCGGGTCATAGGAGATCTCGCCCGTGCAATAGTTCCGCTCGATGCCGCCGATCCGGTGGGTCAGGCCGGGGGTCCCGGGCTTGATCCAAATGCGTTTCAGCGTCTCCTCATCCCGCGCGTAAGGATTGATGCGGCCTTCGGACGGCGCCTTATCGTGAAATTCGACGGCGAAGCTTTCCAGCGCCGAAAGATCCGGCAGCCGCCAAGCCTCCGCGGCGTTGGCCATGTAGCCATCCGTCAGCAAGATGACCGGCGTCATGAACTGCACGGCCAGACGCACCGCCTCGATCGCCGACTCGAAGCAGTCGACCGGGCTGCGCGCCGCGATGACGACCAGGGAAGCATCGCCGTTGCGGCCGTAAACCGCCTGGTAGAGGTCGGATTGCTCCGTTTTGGTCGGCAATCCGGTGGAGGGGCCGCCGCGCTGGCAGTTCACGACGACAAGCGGCAACTCCGACGTGATGGCAAGCCCGATCGCCTCGGTCTTGAGCGCCATCCCTGGGCCAGATGTGGATGTGACGCCGAGCTTGCCTGCGTAGGAAGCGCCAATCGCGGAACAGATCGCGGCGATTTCGTCCTCGGCCTGGAAGGTTGTGACGTCGTGTTCCTTGAGATGCGACAAATGATGCAGGATGGCGCTCGCCGGTGTGATGGGATATGAGCCGAGGAACATGGGCAGCGAACAGAGTTCGCTGCCGGCGACGAGACCGAGCGCTGTCGCTTCGCTGCCTGTGACCGTCCGGTAGAGGCCAGGCGCCATTTCCGCCGGCGCGATCCGGATTTGGTTCAACGGGCGCCCGAATTCAGCGGTCTCTCCATAAGCATGACCGGCGTTGAGGGCGGCGATGTTGGCATTGGCGAGCGCTTCGCTTTTCGCGCCGAACTTGCTCCTGATCCAGGCCGCCACGGGCTCCCGGTCGCGATCGAACATCCAGAGAGCAAGACCGAGCGCCCACATGTTCTTGCAGCGGAGCGCGTCTGCGGAACCGAGCCCGTGAGGCTTCACCGCGTCGAGGGTAAGACGCGAAATGTCCAGGGGGACCACCTCGAATCGCGCGAGCGTTGAGTCTTGCAGCGGATTGGCTGTATAGCCCGCCTTGCGCAGGTTTCGTTCTCCGAAAGCGCCCTCATCGACAATGATCAGGCCCCCGGGGCGCAAATCGGCCAGGTTCACTTTGAGCGCCGCCGGGTTCATCGCGATCAGCATGTCGGGCTCATCGCCGGCGGTTTCGATGGAGGTCGAGCCAAAATTGATTTGGAAAGCTGAGACGCCGAAGGTCGATCCCTGAGGCGCCCTGATTTCAGCCGGAAAATCTGGAAATGTAGCGAGCGCATTGCCGGCGAGAGCCGTAGAGAGCGTAAATTGGTTTCCAGACAATTGCATGCCGTCGCCGGAGTCGCCCGCGAAGCGGACGACCGCAGAGTCTCGCACGACTGCAGAGGTTACGGAATCAGCTGCAGAAACGGCGAAATCTCGAGCCATGATAACCTGCTGTTTAAAGACGCGGTAAAGATGTTTCCGCCATCAACGCATCGGCCGCCTTGTTAGCCAGGGCGGCAACGCCGGTCTTCATGATGAGGAAGGGTTAAGTCATAGCCAGCTTTGATGGAGACCGCAAGGCGCCGTTCGCCAAATGAAACGGAAGAACACGCGTGACGGACAGCGACGAGGCTTTCCTGAGGGCTTGAGCGTTGCGCCGGCCAGCTCACTTCAGCCGCCGCCGTAGCATTGTTGGGGATGGTGCAAAGACGGCGCTCAGGCGGCTTCTTTCACGCCGGGCCAAGCCCGCATATCGGCGAGCGTCCGGGTATCGAGCACATTTGATAGCGCGTTCCGGGCTTCGATCATGAGCTGGCGGACGGCGCAAACTCCTTCGTCACAGTCGGCGCATGGCCGGTAGGCGCTCGTACTCGCGCACAGAAAGGGAGCGATCGGACCATCGATTGCCCGGATGATCTGCCCGATACTTATCTCGCTTGGCGATTTTGCTAACGCATAACCGCCCGCTTTGCCCTTTTTCGAATAGACGAGCCCCGCGCGACGGAGATCGGCAAAAATCTGATCCAGGAACTTTTTCGGAATTTGATTAGCCTCGGCAATTTGCGCAACCTGGGCAATTTCGCTCTCGCGAAGCCGTGCCAAGTGCACCATCGCTTTCAGGCCATATTTTCCTTTGTTTGTAAGCATTTAGTCCCAAAATTGCGCACACCGGCGCAAAAGCGAGGCTGTTGCGCTGAATTGTAATCATAGAGAGAAAAATGTTTTTGACCACATTAATCCATAAAATAAATGAAAGTGATTGGCATTTGGAATCTGGCGCCGCGGCGGAGGCTTGAGACATAAGGCTGTAGGTATTTTCACCGCGGGAGGCATGGCGACTCGCCTGTTCACCTTATGATATACGGCTTCGCGGGGGCGTTGAAGCGAACGCTTGCACAAAACGCGTTTAGCCGCTAGACATGGGGTCCTTCGACAAGCCGCATTCGCGCGCTTGATGCACCGGTAGCTCAGCTGGATAGAGCACCAGACTACGAATCTGGGGGTCGCGAGTTCGAATCTTGCCCGGTGCGCCATTTAAATCAAGGGGTTAAGCCCAGAGCCCCGCACCTCAACCCAAAACGAGCTACCAACCAGCTACCGGCGCGGATATTCGGACGTCGAGCTGTAGCCGTATTGGTCGACCCACTTCAACAAATCCTCTTCGCTGTAAACGACGCGCGCGCGGCGCGACGGACCGAGCTTGCGGTAACGCGGACCGGTCCCGTTGACGCGCATGTCCTCGAGCGTGCGTGGCGACAGCCTCAGCAGCGCAG
>JBAVVQ010000750.1:0-1716 GCA_049697375.1 Rhodomicrobium sp. | reverse complement strand
CTTCAGGGCCGTAGCAGCCAACGCTGCCGCTCGCTTCGTAACGCTCCACCCGGCGCTCGCGCTTCTAAAGCTAAAGACCTGCTTTTTCATCGACTTGAAAAATTCCAAAGTTATTACCTTCGGTATCCATGAAATATCCCTGCCAGCTTTGACCGGAGACGGGGAACTTGGGTTCCACGACAGACCCGCCAAGCTTTTGTACGAGCTGCCCGGCCGCATCGAAATTCTCAACCTCGAACGAGCAGACAAAGGCATTCGCCCCGCACTGGGCGGGGGGACGGATTGCCGACCGGGGAAGCAACCCTCCGTACAATTCTCCCGTTTCTATCCGCCAATAGCGTTCGGGGCCTTGGTCCTCGGAAAACCTCCAGCCGAGAAGTTGAGTATAAAAGTTAATCGCGCGCGCCGGATCGTCAGCCTCAATCTCGAAATAGATGGTCATCGCAGCTCTCCGCTTTGTCTCGTGCGCTATCTCAACACACTTAGGCGCCACCGGCAATTCTTCGGTCCCGTTCATGAAACCACGTTATTGTTCACAATAGCTGCGCCTATTAATGACAAGCATCGGATAGGCTGAGGTCCGTCCTTTCCATCATTGATGGCGAAAAAAGCGGTCGGGTTTGTGTTATGCTGTAGGCAAGGCCGCACTAGAAAATTTGCTGGAGCCCTATCACCTTTCGTGCCAACAGTGACCATGCGTTCCGGCAGGAGTAGAGCATGAGCTTCGATCCAAATACCACCCACAGGCAGGAAGCGGCGAAGCAGGCCGGTTCCGCGACGCTCACCTTGCATGACAAACAATATGAGTTTCCGGTCATTTCAGGGACCAGCGGGCTGAATGTGATCGACATCACAAAGCTCCACGGCCTGTCTGGCGCCTTCACCTACGATCCCGGATTCGCCTCTACTGCGAGTTGCAAATCCGACATCACCTTTACCGACGGCGAGCGGGGTATTCTCTCTTATCGCGGCTATCCCATCGAGCAGCTTGCTGAGCACAGCACCTACCTGGAAACCTGTCACATCCTGCTTTACGGCGATTTGCCGAACAAAGAGCACTACCTCGATTTCAAGAACCACATCACCTCTCATACGATGTTGCATGAGCAGATGCACCGGTTCTTTTCCGGTTATCGCCGTGACGCCCACCCGATGGCCGTGATGATCGGAACCGTTGGCGCCATGTCCGCATTTTTCCACGACTCCACCGACATCACCGATCCCGCTCAGCGTGAACTTGCCTCCCTCCGGTTGATCGCCAAGATGCCGACGATTGCGGCGATGGCCTATAAATACTCCGTTGGCCAGCCCTTTATGTCCCCAAGGAATGACCTCGATTACGCCTCGAACTTCCTTTACATGATGTTCGGGGTGCCAACCGAGGATTGGAAGGTCAACCCGGTGCTGAGCCGCGCGATGGACCGTATCCTCATCCTCCATGCCGATCACGGGCCGAACGCGTCGGCCTCGACGGTCCGGCTCGCCGGATCCTCCGGAGCCAATCCTTTCGCCTGCATTGCGGCGGGCATTGCCTGCCTTTGGGGTCCCGCCCATGGCGGCACAAACGAAGCCGCCCTGAAGATGCTAATGGAAATCGGCACGGTCGACCGCATCCCGCATTACATAAAGCGCGCGAAGGACAAGGACGACGAATTCCGCCTGGCCGGCTTTGGGCATCGCGTTTACAAGAGCTATGATCCGCGCGCACGCGTGATG
>JBAVVQ010000749.1:0-5333 GCA_049697375.1 Rhodomicrobium sp. | reverse complement strand
GTATGGCATATCGCCTTGAAATGTCGGATATTTCGCCATTCCGCCATCAGAACTTCGGGCTAGTAGGGCTGGGAAGTTTTTTTGAAAGTCTCCTGGGCTTCGGGATCGGATTGCGGTGCAGCGGGCGAACGGAGAGAGGGCGAAAGTCCAGCCTCCGCAGTAGCTTGCCCACGCTGCGTTCGTGCAGGGTGACGCCAAACTCGGCAGCTATGCGGTCGCGCAAATCGACACGCCGAAACCGCACAACGCCATCGCGGGCGAGATCGGCGCCCTCCTTGACCCAGGATGCAAGTTTGCCCTGTTCGACCCAGCTTAGGCTTGCAGGCCGGCCGCTTCGCGCCCGGTCGACAAGCCCATCCAAACCTTCCTTATTGTAGCGATGAACCCAGTCGCGCAGCGTCTACCGGTCCATTCCACAAAGCCGCGCCGCGGCCAAAGCCATCGAGCACCTGGCAATGGCTAGAATGCGCGATGCCTGTTTGGCGCTGGTCGATTGCTTCGCCGCCGCACGCAAATCAGCCGCGCTCATATCCGTTCGAGTGATCGAAACCCCGACCATCTCCACCCCGCGAATCAATACTGACGCCATCGATTCACAGAATGAAGCCGAAGGGAACCTACCTCCATGAGTCATAACTTTGGGCGTTGGTATAACACAGCCCGGAGCAAGTTGACGCCCCAATAGCCACAAGCGATCAAGCGAACTTGCCTCGGATAAGCTGTACTAAAATCAATAAGTTGCTAGTGCGCCTTATCCGCGGGAAGTCCCGTCTTCGCCCGCAGCAAATGGGTCACGACTTCCGGCGGGGCGTACTAGTTAAGCGCCCAGCCTTCCACTGATATGGGCCAGCACAAAGTAGATCCGTCCCTCATCCGAACCCAGCCGCGACTGAACCGTCGCTCCCCTCGGGTCGGAACGGCTCAAATCCTGCAGCATTTTTTCGAAGTCGCTCAGATAACGGTCGACGATGCCGCGGAAGGTTGTATCGGTTTCATAACGCCTCTGCACGCGATCGACGATCTGTTGGCCCTGGCGAGGGTACAAACCGCGCTGGCTCAGCACGTCGGTTTCACCCCGTTTCAACCTCTGCCAGATATCCATGACGCGCCGCTCATCGATGCATGAGGCGATATCGCTCATGGTGAAATCCATGCCCAAGTCGTCGGGGGCATTTCCGCTTCTTGCCATATAGGGTTGCTCCTGGGGCGGAAGCCCATAGGGAGTCTCGTCCCTTTCGAAGAACGCGGAGTCGTCCTCGGACGCACGGGCCAAGAGGTCGCCCAGGGACCACTGGTTACGACGCTCCTGAGACTGGCTTTCCTGGAAGGGCGACTGTGGAGCGGCGATCTGCGCTGCCTCTACGGGCGCCACGGGCGCTGGGGCCACTGGACGCGGAGGCTGCTGAGGCTGTTGCTCGGGCCAGGAAGCCTTCTCCGATGGGGGCTGGCCGTAGTCATAAGAAGGCCGCGGCGGTGGCGGCAACGCAGCTTCCTGGGCCGGCGGCGGAGGAAGCTGCTCGCGGCGCTGAGGCTCGATCCGCTGCTCCGGCGCAGAAACCGCGCTGGTGTAGGCATGACGATTGGCCAACTCGGACAAGGCGTCGAGCGCAGAAAGCTGATCCTGCAAAGCGCGGCGCATGGCGGAAGCGCTTTGCTTCGCTGTTTCCGGCAGGACCTTGGCGTGGCGCTGCAACTCATTCTGAGCAGATTCGAGGTCAACGGCAGCGCGGCGCGTGGTATCCCGAACAACCCTTGTGGTATCAGAGAATTTCGAGGAAAGCGTCGACAGCTGGCTGGAGACCTGATCGGAAAGCGAGGTGAAGTTCGCCTGCAGTTCGGCGACTGCTTTCTGTGTGTGCGTCTGGGCGTCCTGGCGCAGCCGCTCGATCTCGCGTATCGCAGTCTGAGATTTCTCGGCCGAGTCCTTGGCAAGGAGTTCCGTCACCTTGCGAGCCCGCAACTCCGCCTGGCTGAGCGACTGCTCCAGCATGTTGGAGTAGCTGTTCATCATGCGGTCAAGATCAGCGGCGCGGGTGGTGATGGTTTCCATGAGCTTGGTGATGCCGGCTTGCCGGGCTTCCATCATGGAGTCCACCTTCGAGTTCGACATTTCGAAGCTGTGGGACGCCGTGACAAGAGCGTGGCCTTGGTCTTCGAACCGCTTGGTGAGGCCGCCGAGCTGATTCACCAAGTTGGCCGAAACCTCTTTTAACACCCGCGCCTGCGTGGCCAGCGCATCGGATCCGCTTGTGGATCGCGTTGCGAGTTCTTCGACCGCCTTCTGGATGCTGACGGCGTTAGACGACACGACGCGCTCAATGGATGCGGCCTGCCGCGCCAGGGTGTGCTCCAGCGAGCCAGAGTGCTTCTCAAGCGTTTCCTTCATCGAGCCGGTATGCTTCGAAACCGACGCCTCCAGGGCTTGGGCGCGCTGACTAAGCGTGGCGTCGAGCTGCTTTGTGCGCTCGCTTAAGCTGACCTCGAAATTATGCGACCGCCTGCTCAGGATCGTTTCCAGCCCTTGGATACGCTCGGCGAGAGACGTATCGATTTTCCGTGAATGCTCGCTTAAGACCGTCTGCAGAACGCTGGTGCGTTCAGTGAGCGTCGAACCAAGAGACTGCGTCTTCTCGGCGAGGGCGGACTCCAGAGCCGACAGATTGCGGGCCGCGCCATCGATGATTGAGCTGAGCCGGGTCTGCTCGGTCCCGAGCTTTTCAAGCAGCACGGGAATCTCACGGCCGACGCGCTCGCTCATGCCGATGACGGACGTGACCAAGCTGTTGCCTTTCGCAGATATCGCGGCCGCCGTCCGGTCGGACGTCTCCTGAATCGCGCGGGTGACTTCCATGCTTGAAAGGCGCAAGGACTCTGCGGCTTGCGCGCCGTGCCGCACAAGCTGCTCGGTAATCCGCGCTCCGCGCTCAGCAAGCTTTTCGTCGATTACTGTTCCGGCGGCGGTGACGGCGGCAGTGATCTTCTGGCCACGGCTGGCAAATGACTCAGTCATTGTCACGCTGGCATGGCTGAGCGACTGGGACGCTTTCTCGCTGGCTGCTGTGATCTCCCTGGTTACCTGATTGCCGATTCCGCGCAGCGCCTCGCTCACGCGCTCGCTATTGTTGGCGAGAGCCTCGCGTTCGCTTGCGAGCTCGCTGATCAGGTTCCTGATCCGGTTCTCATTTTCTGTGTAGGACCGCTCAAGCGCAGCGACTTCATTGTGAACCAGCGCTTCCAATTCCCCGGCGCGCCCGAGCGCGCGTGAAATGGCGTCGTTCATGGCGGCGACTTGGCGGCGCACCGTCTGTCCAAGCGACGCTACCGACTGTTCCGCCATGCGATCGGGTTCAGCAAGGCGGACGGCGACCTCGGTCATGGCCGAGGACATGAGACGCAGTTCTTGCGCGCGCCAGACAAGGATCGCCAGAAACCAGAAGAGAGCTATCGGAATAACGACTGTCGCAATAACGGCTGCGATGGCGGGATTGGCCAAGAGATCCGCCGTGCTGCCCGAGGCGTCAACGGCTTTCTGAAACACTGCCCAGGACACGAGAAGGCCAAGTGCGAACCAAATGGCCGATGCTATGAGCGCGATAAGGAACGGCGACCGGGAAGGCCGCTGCTGCATCGCGTAGATCAAGCCGCCAATCGAGGGCATATCGTCGTTAGCTGGAACGTGGGAGCGCGTTGGCGCAGGCGGGCGCTTCTGCGGCATGGGCCGCGCAGGCTGATTGGAAGAGGATATCTGAACGGTATTGTCGCCGTCCTGGATGCGGCGCTGCGCTTGCGGGCGGCCGGGCTTCGGCTGTTGGTCCCGGTTCGGCGCAGGCTGAGCCTCACCGGAGGGCGGATTGGGAGTCGCCTCGGGGGAAATAGCGCCGCTCTTAGCAGCCTTCAAACGCGCCTCATCCTCAGGTTTGAGGTCGATAGGCGTCTGGGAGATCGCTTGTTTTTGACTCATCAGGCCGTCCTGACCCCATGTGATGTGGCTGAGATACCGCTCACGCTGCGATGTCTGGATCGGCTGGCAAACCCTGTCGCAACGGTGAGCATCAACTCAAGGCAAATCCTCATGACCCCTCAAACGCATGCTCCGACAGCGTTCTGAAACCTTCCCCATCCCGCGTTTTCGCTAATGCGTTTTTAAGGCTAAAAAAAGATTAGCGTACGCCCTAAACTTTCCTACATCCAACCCGATGCAAGAATGCAAAATGCATGAACTTCGTATGCTTAATATTGCGATTCGGCGCATGCGGATGAACCGCTGGCCGTTATTCAGGCGAAAACCACAGGATTTTTTTACGACTGTTAACCGCCATCGAGGGCGTGCTATTCCCGCAAGATGTGAGGATGTCGAATTGGCGCCTGGAAATTCGCTCCTATCTCCCCTACACAACGACGACGATTTGAGGAAAACGGCGGTGCGATGGTGAAGGTGACATATATCGAACATAATGGAGCGGTTCGCGAGGTTGAGGGAGAGCCGGGCCAAACCGTTATGGAGACGGCGATAAAGCACGCGGTTCCCGGGATCGTCGCGGAATGCGGCGGAGCCTGCTCCTGCGCAACCTGCCACGTTTATGTCGACGATGCGTGGAAGGAGAAAACGGGAAGCCCCTCTCCGATGGAGGAGGACATGCTCGATTTCGCTTTCGACGTGCGCCCTACGAGCCGGCTCAGCTGCCAAATCCGCCTGAAGCCTGATCTCGACGGGCTTGTCGTCCGTATTCCCGAGCACCAGAATTAGGTTAGGCGGCGGGACGTGGTCGCCGCCTTTTAAGAGTCCATTTCACAAGCCATGACGACAACCATTCAAACTGACGCGCTTATCATCGGGGCGGGTCCCGTAGGCCTGTTCGCGGTCTTCGAACTGGGGCTGCTCGATGTGAAAGCCCATGTGATCGACATTCTCGATAAGCCGGGCGGCCAATGCGCGGAGCTTTATCCCGAAAAACCGATTTACGATATTCCCGCGTTGCCGGTCGTGACAGGCCAGGAACTTACCGACCGGCTCCTGGAACAGATCAAACCATTCGGGCCGGTCTTTCATTTTGGGGAGCGAGTCGATGCGCTTCGCCGCGTGGAGGGCGGCTTCGAGGTTGAGACCGACACAGGACGGCGGTTTCTCACGAAAGTCATTATTATTGCGGCGGGCGGAGGGTCCTTTACCCCGAAGCGGCCGCCACTGGCCGGCATCGAGACTTTTGAAGGAACTTCGGTCTTCTACGCCGTCAGAAAAATGGACGCGTTTCGGGACAAGACTGTTGTGGTCGTCGGCGGTGGCGATTCCGCGCTCGATTGGACGCTAAATCTTCAGCCTGTCGCAAAAAGCG
>JBAVVQ010000748.1:0-4360 GCA_049697375.1 Rhodomicrobium sp. | reverse complement strand
CGAAGCGCGAGCCGGGATCGCATAAAGGCAGGCGCTCCAATGTGTTACGATCCCGGATAAGGCTTCGCCTTTCCAGGACGACGGAAGCGGCGATCCGTTGGCGTGGCGAGAGAATTTCGCCTAACTGTTTGCGGCGCAACGGCGGCAATGCCGCGTCTGACCTCCACGAAAAAGCCCGGAGACTGAATGCTGGTTGAACGGAGGCTTCCGCGGCCGTTCAGCCTGCGCCGCTTATGCTTCTCCCACAGGTTCAAACAGCTCCTGTGGGAGATTACCATGAAGACCCGCATCGCTCTTTTCGCTTTGACGCTCGCAGCGTTGCCGTTCGCGGCTCAGTCGGCTTCGGCGCAAGGCTACTACGACCGCGACGAGGCCCGCATCGCGCGCGACAATCACCGCATCTGGCATGAGAGGGCCGATATCGCCCACGATTGGCGCGCGCTGTCGAGGGAAAGGGCCGAGCGCAATGACGCCGCTTTCCGTGAGCGCCAGGCGCTTTGGCACGGCAATTTCGGCGCCGCGCGCTATTTCGATTGGCGAAGGCGTCACGAACAGGCCGAGATCAATGCCGAGCGGTGGGACATCGCCCGCGACCGCCAGCATCTCGCTCACGAGCGGTTCCAGCGCGACATCGACATCGCGCATCGCGATTACGACGAAGGCCGCTATCGCTAAGTAGAGTTTGGCGGAAGCGCCAACGGATCGCCGCCGCCGTCATCCCGGCCAAGCGAAGCGCGAGCCGGGATCGCAAAAAGGCAGCGGCTCCAATGTATTACGATCCCGGATAAGTCTTCGCCTTTCCGGGATGACGAATTAGAGGCGGAGGTCAAGGGAGGTCTAAACTTCCCTTGCTCTATGGCTTGCACTGAATCGTGACGCGCTCCGCATATTGGAAGCCGAGGTTGCTCGCGGGATCGATGTTTTCCCCGAGCTGGGACAGCGTCGTTTCCTTCACTTTGGCCTTGGCCTTTGCCTTATCCCGGTCCCCGACATGCGCGGCGCATGCGGCGGGCTTGGCCGATGCGACCTTGACGGGCTCCTTGCCACTGAATGTAAGCGAGACATACATTCCGGGGTCGTAAACGGCGAAGCTGAAATCCTTGATCTTGTCGTGAGAGACGGGCTTCTCGAGCGGCAGCGTGAAGGTGAGCGTCAAAAGCTTGTCCTTGTAGTCCAGGCTGTAATCCACCGGCGTCTTCATCGGAAGTTTCGTTTCTCCGAGGAAGGGGAAGGTGAAATACTCGAACTCCTTCAGCGCCTCGATATTTGTCTGTGCGAGAGGCTTGAGCTCGTCCTCACCGTAGATACCGTCTCCGTTCGCATCGAGCCCCTCGACGGCGAAGCTCGTATACATCTCATCGAAGGTCCATTTGTGTTTGAAGCCGGTGATCTCGTTGCCGGGACCGAGAAGGACTTCGGTTTCCATCGTCACCCAGACATGGGGATGCGCAAAACCTATCCCGGCCGGCAGGACGGCAAAAAGCAAAACAAGGCCAAGCTTTAGCTGCTGGAAGTATCTCATGAGCATCTGATTGGGTACGGGGTTCGTCGAAGGCAATGCTGCAATTCAGGCTTTTTTGAAGCCTCGCCTTTCCCGGAGCGGTTTGAAACGCCGTTCCTCTCATCGACAGCTATTGTAAGCGCGCTGTCTTTCTTCTTTCGCAAAAACTGCTACAGAGGGATTGGCGGAGCTTGCGCGAGTCGCACTAGTACGCCCCGCGGGAAGTCCTGCCCCATTTGCTGCGGGCTCTGACAGGACTTCCCGCGGATAAGGCGTACTAGCAACTTATTGGAACTAGTACAGCTTATCCACGGCAAGTTCGCTTGAGCGCTCGCGCCTATTGGGTGCGAACTTGCCGCGGGCTGTACTAGCCTTTGCGCGAGGGGAGACGGCTATGACAGGGGCGTTTATCAAGGCCATGACGATCGCTGGCGTCGCAGGCGCCATGGCTGTTGTTTCCTCAGCGAGCGCGAGCGAAACTGTGGCTGTCGGTCATCTGGATTGTGGCATCAATGGCGGCGTCAGCTTTATCTTCGGTTCGACGAGAGAACTGCGCTGCGTCTTTCGCCCGCGTTTGGGCGTTGAAGGCGAGCTCTACGAAGGTCAGATCAAGAAATACGGCCTCGATATCGGCGTGACGAATAATGTTCGTCTTACCTGGATCGTCTTGGCCCCGACCGAGCTTCCGGTGAATGAAGGCGCTCTCATGGGGCAGTATGTTGGCGTTGCCGCCGACGCCTCGGTTGGCGTGGGCGGGGGCGCAAACGTGCTGATCGGCGGCTCGAATGGCACCATCTCGCTGCAGCCCCTCAGCGTCCAGGGACAAACGGGCCTCAACGCGGCTCTCGCCGTAGCCGAGGTCCAGCTCGTTCCTTTCCACGAAGATCACTGATGATGGGCGAGGCGACCCGTCCGAGGCGAAAATTGAGGGCAGCCGCCTGCGCAATCGCGGTGTGCGGTCTTGCCGGGCTGGCGGCGGCGGACCAAGACTGCGCGTATAGCCGCTGCGCCGAGTTTCGGCTGGTCCCTCCGCCCAAGGTCCAGCGCCATAGCCACCGCAAGCAAGCCGGCTGTTGCGAGGCTCCTCCCGGATGGGGATGGTACCGCCGTCAGAAACTTTGCCACGATTGCAGCCAGCCTCTCGTCGTCTTCGACGAACTCGGCGGCGTCGTCTCGGTTCATCAGAACTGGTGAGACCCCGGCTAGGTCGGGCTCAAAACCTCACTCGGCAGCCTGCGCAAGGGCAGCGGACGGGTGGCGGGTGTCGCCGCGTTTGTTTTGCCGCCTGACATAGGTGATGATCGAGTCCGGCTGCTGCACCTTGGCCTTGAGCGCAGCGATAAGCGCGTCCTCGGCAATAACAGTGATGTGCCCGGTCTTACCCTTGGACTTCAACCCAACGATATACTGCATAGACGCTCCTTACGTGCCCCCAGCATTAAACCACTGTCCCAAGTCTTTACCGATGTCCTAAGCCGAAATGGCTGGCATTTTGAATACAACAGTGACGTGATAGGGTTCCGGCCGTGACGCTCCTGGAACCGGCGCCGGGGGCGTCACGCTTTACAATCACGCGAATTGGTCGTCATCGCCTCCGAAATCCGCATCGTCTCCATAGTCGGCGGCGTCGCCGCCAAAATCAGCTTGTTGGAGGCCGCCGCCGCTGCCCTGGTCGTAGGAATTGTTCGCGATCGTCTTTTCGCTCAGGCTGTCTTGGGGGTTGACGCCCGCCAAGGCCGAGTTCGAAAAACCGTGATGGCCTGAAAACAGGGAGTTGATGCCCTGGAAAAGCAAGGCGCCTCCCGCGACTCCAACCGCCGTGCTTGCCGCGCCCCGAAGGAAGGACCCTGTCTGCGCCGGCTGCATCACCGGGCCTTGTGGCGGAGTGCCATAGCCTTGGCCGGGAGGCGCACCGTAGCCTTGGCCTTGGCCCGGAGGCGCGCCATAGCCCTGGCCCTGGCCGGGAGCCCCGCCATAGCCGGGAGGCGGCATATCCGGATTGCCCCATGGATTGACCCTGGGTACGCTGCCGGAAGAGGATGTGGATGGTTGCGGTGACGGCGACCGCCCAAATAACCCGCCGAGGAAGCTGCCCGGCCGTTCCTGAGCTGGCGGAGCCATCTCGCTCATCTGGCGCTGCAGCTCTTCGATCTGGGATTGGGCGTTTCTGAGCGCGAAATCCTGCATGATCACCGTTTGGGCCAGCACATACGGCGTGTCGGGCCGTTCCATCACGAGCTGGCGGATGAATTGTTCGGCCTCAGGGTCTTTCTGCTGGGGGGGAACAGTCTTAACGCGCTGGGCCAGGGCGCTGAGAAGCTGCCGTTCTTCAGGGGTCATGCAAGTTACCTCCAAGGTGTAGGCGAAACCAATCGGATCAGCTTATCGCCAGCTTCTGGCGTTCGCTCTCGCTCCGCATGCCTGTCATTTGGAGAGGCGATTGGATTTGAAAAGAGGAGCTGGGGCGCGACCTGAAATATCTCACGCGCGCAATGTTCAAGGCCAAAGAACAAGGCCGCTGACCGCGCGGCGTGTCCGGCTTTCGATGAAAGTCGCAAGAGCGCTGTAGCCCTCGCGCTCTAGCGTGCGCTTGCCTTAGATGCCGAAAGACGCGCAGCGATTGCCTAAAAATTAGGCAAGCTCGCGGCCGCGCGCGTATGACGCGCGTGTGATTCGTCTTAGTGCAGCGATTTGGACGGAAACAGGCGGAACCTTATCAGGCGGCGACTGTTTGCTACCCCGCCTTCCAACAGTACGGTCTGCGCCGTTGCGATCCCCGAAAGGAGTAGATGTCTAGACATTACCGATGCAAATAGTTGAGGACATGTTGCGGCAGCGTCGAATTGAGGTTGCCTGGAC
>JBAVVQ010000747.1:0-4042 GCA_049697375.1 Rhodomicrobium sp. | reverse complement strand
GGAAACCTACGACGCCATCGTCGACGCATGTTGTGACGCTTGGAACGGCTTGATGCGTGCGCCAGACCTTATCCGTTCAATCGCCACCCGGAAATGGGCGCAGGTCAGGACTTAAGGCCGTTGGTATTACTTGTAGCCATTTTACGAAACAAACCCAATTCAGTAAATTGATCGTAAACTTCACAGCATCACGCCAGAAGGAACTCCCATTAATGATCGGAGCAATTCAGTACGTTTTCCCGCTGAGCCTCGCGGCGGCCTTCTCGTAGCCGATGAGAGGCAGCAGATCCTTGAGTTCGGGGCCGCGGTCGAGCCCGGTCAGGGCCAGACGTAGCGGATGGTAGAGTGCCCGCCCCTTTGCGCCCGTTGCCTGTTTCACGGCCTCGATCCAACTCCGCCAAGTGCCGGTATCCCACGGCTCAGGCGGCAGATGCGCAAGCGCCCTGTCGAGAAAAGCGGCGTCTTCGACGACGGGTATGACCGGCCCGCGAACGACCGTCCACCATTGATCCACGTCCGCGAACACTTCAAGGTTGGCGCGCGCCGCGAGCCAGAAGGCTTTGCCACCATCGATGCCACGCGCGTGAAGCCGGTCCGCGACTGCCTCATAAGGCGTCGTGTGAAGCAGCTTTGCGTTGAGACCCTTCAGCTCTTCCGGATCGAAACGCGCCGGAGCCCGAGAAATCTTCGAAAAATCGAAGAGATGCGCCAAGGCTTCGAGGCTCTGCTGGGGATGAAGCGCTTCGGACGTCCCTATCACAGAAGCGTGGGTTATCACGGCCAGCGGTTCGAAGCCTTCTTCGCGAAGCCCCTGGATCGAGAGCGAACCAAGCCGTTTCGACAGCGCCTCGCCCCGGGCCCCGACAAGAAGGTTGTGATGCGCGAACACCGGCGCCTTCGCGCCAAGCGCCTCGAATATCTGGATTTGCACGGCCGTGTTCGTGACGTGGTCCTCGCCGCGAATGATGTGCGTGATACCGGTGTCAGCATCATCGGCCACGCTCGTGAAGGTATAGAGGGGCGTGCCGTCTTCGCGGATGAGCACCGGATCGGAGACGGACGCCGCATCGATTTCCTGCGGGCCGCGAATCAGGTCTTCCCACGCGGTCGGCCGCTGTTCCAAGAGAAAACGCCAATGCGGCTTGCGGCCCTCCTCTTCGAACGCGCGCGTTTCCTCTTCCGTCAGCTTCAGGGCCGCCCGGTCGTAGACGGGCGGAAGCCCGCGCGCCATCTGCCGTTTGCGCCGCCGCTCCAGTTCCTCCGCCGTCTCGTAGCAGGCGTAAAGCCTTCCAGCCTGCCTCAGCTTCGCGGCCGTTTCCTCGTAGAAGCCAAAGCGCGCGGACTGGCGGAACTCCTCATCCCAGGTGAGCCCGAGCCAGGTCAGGTCATCCCGGATGCCCGCGACGTATTCCTCTTTGGAGCGCTCAAGGTCAGTGTCATCGAAGCGCAACACGAACACGCCGTGCTCGCGGCGCGCGAAAAGCCAATTGAAAACGGCTGGCCGGATATTGCCGATGTGCAGCCGGCCGGTGGGGCTCGGCGCGAAGCGAACCTTAACTTTGGTCACGGGAGAGCCTCGCGGAAGCGATTGACAATGGGGTAGCGGCGGTCCCGGCCGAAATTTCGTTCGGTGATTTTGACGCCCGGAGCTGCCTGCCGCCGCTTATACTCGGACAGATACAAAAGTCGCTCCACTTTTTTGACAGTCTCGGGCGAATGACCACGCTTCACGATCTCCGAAAGCGGCTCCTCCCGGTCGACGAGGCGTTCCAGGATGTCGTCGAGGACATCGTAGGGCGGCAATGAATCCTGGTCCGTCTGGTTCTCTCGCAGCTCGGCGGTTGGCGCCTTGGTGATGATATTTTCGGGGATCACCACGCCAGTTGGGCCGAGGCAGCCCTTCGAGCGTGCGGTGTTCCGAAACCGCGACAGGGCATAAACCTGCGTCTTGTAGAGATCCTTGATGGGGTTGTAGCCGCCGTTCATGTCGCCGTAGAGCGTGGCGTAACCGGCCGAAACTTCCGATTTGTTGCCGGTGGTGAGGACCATGCCCCCGAACTTGTTGGAGATCGCCATCAGAGTCGTGCCGCGAATGCGCGATTGCAGGTTTTCCTCCGCGACACCCCGCTCGGCGCCGTTAAACAGCGGCTTTAGCATTGCATCAAACCCTTCGACCGCGCTGTGGATGGGTATGATGTCGTAGCGCACGCCAAGCGCTTCGGCACATCCCGCCGCATCGGATAAAGATGCGTTCGACGTGAACCGATACGGCATCATCAGGCAATGCACACGCGCCGCGCCGAGAGCGTCCACAGCCATCGCCGCGCAAAGCGCTGAATCGACGCCACCGGACAGGCCAAGAACAACGCCTGGGAAGCGATTTTTCTCAACGTAATCTCTGAGGCCAAGCACGCAGGCGAGATAAGCCGCCTCAGCGCCCTCTTCGATGGCCGCCAACGGCCCTGGTAGACATGTCCAGGCCCCCGCCTCGCGCCGCCATTCGGTGACACACAGCGCCGTTTCCCAGGCCGGCAACTGGACCGCAAGCTTGCCGCCCCGATTGAGGACAAAGGACGCGCCGTCAAAAACCAGCTCATCCTGGCCGCCAACCTGATTGACATAGATGAGCGGCAGGCCAGTCTCAACCACGCGCGCCACGGCAACATTTTCGCGTTGCTCGCGCTTTTTGAGCGTAAAGGGCGAACCATTGGGCACGATGAGGATTTCAGCTCCGCTTTCGGCAAGACATTCTGTTACCGCGTCCGTCCAGATGTCCTCGCAAACGGGCAAGCCCAGGCGCACGCCATTGAAGTTTACCGGCCCCGGCAATGCTCCGGCGGCAAAAACCCGCTTCTCGTCAAACACGCTGTAGTTCGGCAGATCGACCTTGTAGCGCAACGTCTCGACTTTGCCACCGGCCAGCAGAGCGACGGCATTGTAAACTTTTCCATTTTGGCCCCAGGGCGTGCCGACCACTAGCGCCGGCCCGCCGTCTGCCGTTGTCGTGGCGAGATCGCACACCGTATCCATGCAGGCCCGCACCAAGGCCGGCTTCAGGATGAGATCCTCGGGCGGATAACCCGCTATGAAAAGTTCGGAGAAAATGACGAGGTCCGCATCCCGCTTTCGCGCCTCGTCCCTCGCCGTACGAGCCAAGGCCGCATTGCCGCTCAAGTCTCCGACAATGGGATTCAATTGCGCGCACGCGATGCGCAAATGATTGGTCATGTCGCGATCGCCTCCCGGAGCTACCTTCTACAGGCTACCGGCAGCTCCGCCCGACAAGAAGGTAGCGACGTGAACATTAGGCGCGAGGGGGCTTCCCTGCAAGACAAGCGCATAAGAGGACCACAGGGGCGGTCCGGAAGCGGCCGGCTTCGCATGTTGCCTTCGGGTGGTGGATTTGTTACAGGAGTCTCAGACGACGCAGAAGCTTCTATCGCCGGCTTAGCACAGTGGTAGTGCAGCGGTTTTGTAAACCGAAGGTCGGGGGTTCAAATCCCTCAGCCGGCACCAGAAAAAGCCCCTCTCCTACAACAACTTAAGGTCTTTTGTGGATCCCTTCTAGTTCCGCAGGTCAAGTGTGCGGAACGCCAGCGGAACGAATTGCCGCCGCTTCTCTCTCTGTCGCGACCGCTTTTGACGAATCGGATACTCCGGTGCGGGTTTCCAGCGCCACGTTCCGCGGCGCGGCCGTGATCGGAGGCGGCAATGCCCGAATGCCCTATTTGCGCGACCCATGCCCATATCGATCCGCCTTACATTACCTGCCAGCGATGTGGAAACCTCATGATAACCGGAAGCGGGGCGGCTGCTGTCGCGGAACTGCTTCCCGGGTGCTTGGGCCCATGGGATAAGGTTTCCGTCCATCGGCGCTCGCGTCTCAGCCATGTGTTTCGTCATAGGCAAGGCAATGGAAAGACGGCCGACTTTTGCTTCGATGACCTCAAGCGTTGGCGGCTCGATGATCCCATGCCTTCACCTGCGGCGCAGCTTGATGCGTTAGTGCTATGGCTCGGAGATCATCAATCCGATCCGGCAC
>JBAVVQ010000746.1:0-14631 GCA_049697375.1 Rhodomicrobium sp. | reverse complement strand
CCGCTCGTAAAGGGCGTCGCCGCCGCCCGAGAATTTCAGAGGGCCGCAGTTAAGCGTGGCGGCAACCGTTTCTTGCAACGGCGCCTCTGTCGGAGGGCCGCAATTAAGCGTAGCGCCGACCGTTTCCTGCGACGGCGCCTCTGCCGGACGGCCGCGGTTAAGCGTGGCGGCGACCGCTTCTTGCAACGGCGCCTCTGTCGAAGGGCCGCGGTTAAGCGCGGCGGCGACCGTTTCTTGCAACGGCGCCTCTGTCGGAGGGCCGCAGTTAAGCGTAGCGGCGACCGTTTCTTGCAGCGGAGCCTCTGCCTTCGCCGGCATGATTGGGCTCTCTTTCTTGAAGGCAAGTGGCCGCCTGGACGCGAAGCCCGCAGCGGCCGTCAGCCACGATAGCAATCGTTTACGCGTTGTCTCCCTCCGTCGAACTGCGGGTTGCGCCGCTAGACTTTTCGCCCCACCGCCAACTTAGCACGAATGGGTGATCCTCGCCGCGCTCATTGATGTACTGGCGGTGCTCGATCAGCGCATCGCGGATCCTCTGCTTCGTGTAAGCCGCCCGCGCGCCGAGTTGCGGCAGGCGGTCGATGACGTCCTGCACCAGGTGGAAGCGATCCATGTCGTTCAGCACCACCATGTCGAATGGCGTCGTGGTCGTGCCTTCCTCCTTGTAGCCGCGAACGTGCAGGTTCTTGTGGTTCGTGCGCCGGTAGGTGAGACGATGGATGAGCCAGGGATAGCCGTGGAAGGCGAACACGATAGGCCTGTCCTTGGTGAAAAGCGTGTCGAAGTCGAGATCACTCAAGCCGTGCTTATGCTCGCTGGGAGGCTGCAGCTTCATCAAATCCACGATGTTGATCACGCGCACCTTCAACTCCGGCAAATGCGTGCGCAACAGATCGACCGCGGCTAGGGTCTCAAGCGTCGGGACGTCACCGCAGCACGCCATTACAACATCCGGTTCGCCGTCTCGATCGTTGCTGGCCCATTCCCAGATGCCGATCCCAGCCGTGGAGTGCTTGATGGCCTCATCCATTGTGAGCCAAACCGGCGCGGGCTGTTTGCCGGCGATCACGAGGTTGACGTAGTTGCGGCTGCGCAGACAGTGGTCGGTGACGGAGAGCAGACAATTCGCATCCGGCGGCAGATACACGCGGACGACCTCGGCCTTCTTGTTCACCACGTGATCGATGAAGCCGGGGTCTTGGTGCGAGAAGCCGTTGTGATCCTGCCGCCAGACGTGGGAGCTGAGCAGATAATTCAACGAGGCGATGGGACGCCGCCAGGGAATGTGGTTGCAAACTTTCAGCCACTTGGCGTGCTGATTGAACATCGAGCCGACAATGTGAATGAACGCCTCGTAGCAGGAGAAAAACCCGTGGCGGCCGGTGAGCAGATAACCCTCCAGCCAGCCCTCGCATTGGGTTTCGCTCAGCATCTCCATCACGCGGCCATTCGGCGCGAGATGATCGTCATAAGGGAACCTCTCCGCCTCCCAGGCGCGGTCCGTGACCTCGAGCACGTCCTGCCAGCGGTTCGAATTGTTCTCGTCGGGGCTGAACAGGCGGAAATTGCTGCTCCTAAGATTGAGCTTCATCACGTCGCGCAGGAATCTGCCCATGGCGCGCGTCGCTTCTGCGTCAACGCCGCCCGGCTTTTTGACTTCAACGGCATAGTCGCGGAAGTCCGGCAGGATGAGGTCGCGGAGGAGCAGCCCGCCATTGGCGTGCGGATTGGCGCTCATGCGATAGTCGCCCTCCGGGGCGATCTCGGCCAGTTCCGGCCTGAAACGACCGTTTTCGTCGAAAAGCTCCTCCGGCTTATAGCTCTTCATCCACTGCTCGAGGAGCCTAATGTGCCCCGGATTGTCGCGCACCCCGCTCATCGGGACTTGATGCGAGCGCCAAAAATCTTCGGCGCGCTTTCCGTCGACTTCTTTGGGGCCGGTCCAGCCCTTCGGCGAGCGCAGGATGATCATCGGCCAGCGCGGGCTTTCGGAGACGCCGCTTGTTCGCGCAGCGTCTTGTATGCGCTGAATTTCGGTAATGGCTTCGTCAACCGCGGCCGCCATCAGCTGATGCATCTTCGCAGGTTCGCTGCCTTCGACAAAGATCGGGGAGTAGCCGTAACCGCGAAACAGCTGATCCAACTCTTCGTGACTGATGCGCGCAAGGACGCACGGGTTAGCAATTTTGTAGCCGTTGAGATGGAGGATTGGCAGCACCGCTCCGTCCGTGGCCGGATTCAGGAATTTGTTCGAATGCCAACTCGTCGCCAGCGCGCCCGTCTCTGCTTCGCCGTCCCCGACAACAGCCGCAACAATGAGATCGGGATTATCGAAAGCTGCGCCGAAGGCATGACTGAGCGCATAGCCAAGCTCGCCGCCCTCGTGGATGGAGCCGGGCGTTTCCGGCGCAACGTGACTGGGGATTCCTCCAGGGAACGAGAACTGCTTGAACAGTTTCTTCATCCCCTCCTCATCTTGCGAGATGTTCGGGTAGACTTCGCTGTAGGAGCCTTCAAGGTACGTGTTGGCGACGATGCCGGGACCGCCGTGGCCTGGGCCAATGATGTAGATCATGTCCAGATCGCGCTCTTTGATGACGCGGTTCAAATGGACATAGATGAAGTTCAAGCCCGGCGTCGTCCCCCAGTGGCCCAGCAGCCGCGGTTTGACGTCCTCTTTCTTCAGGGGTTCTTTGAGAAGCGGGTTATCCAAAAGGTAGATTTGTCCCACCGACAGGTAATTCGCGGCTCGCCACCAGGCGTCCATCTTGCGGAGCAGATCGGTCGGTGGCTCTGCGATTGAGCTAACGGTCGCTTCGGCCGTCCTCATGCTTCGATTCCTCTCGCTAACAGCAAAGCTTAAGCAAAGACTTCATCCTCCCCCGATGTAGGTCGTTCCCTTGCAAGCAAGTTCAGGTTTTTCGGCTGATTATCTAAAAACCGTTAATGGGATCGATTGACAGTTTACATCTAGCGTGCTTCTGCCGCTCCCTTCCTGGGCGCCGGCGCGTCATTTTTGCTTATACTAAACAATTGAAGATAACCCGACAAGGAAGAAACTGCCCCTCCATGTGCCAGTCAGTCATTTGCGTAAACGGGAGAAGAGGCGGGTTTGAAGGACAAAGCAGAAAAGGTCTCGGCGCGCTGATAAGTTCGACAAGCAGATTTGAAGCGGCGCCTGAGCTTTTATAAGGCATTAGCAGCAAGCGCGCCAGCAGCGATACGGGCCGGAACAGCTTTTTGAGCAGCCCGGAAGCGGTCCTTTCCCTTTGAATCCGAGAACCTCCTCCCTATAGTTTCCTGACGGAGGTTCTGATGCCCATGCGGAAAGTCGCGCTCGTGACCGGCGCCGGAAGCGGTATTGGGAAGGCGAGCGCCCTGGCGCTCATGCGAAATGGCTTCTCCGTCGTTTTAAATGGAAGACGCAAGGAGCCGCTTGAGGCGGGGGCTGTGGAGGGACGGGCCTTTGGCGCGGAAGCCATCGCGGTTGCCGGGGATGTGACCGATCCCGCATTCGTCAAAGCCCTGTTTGGCGAAGCGAAAGCCGCCTTTGGCCGCGTCGATGTCCTGTTCAACAATGCGGGAGTGTTTACCCCTGCTGTTCCTCTCGAAGAGATCACGGCCGAGCAGTGGAACGCCGCCGTCGCGGTCAATCTCACAGCCGCTTTCCTCTGCACACAGGAAGCCTTCCGAAGTATGAAAACCCAAGCGCCACGCGGCGGCCGCATCATCAACAACGGCTCCATATCCGCGCACGCGCCGCGGCCGTTCTCCGCGCCTTACACGGTGACAAAGCACGCCATGACCGGGCTGACGAAATCGGCATCGCTCGACGGACGCGCCTACGATATTGCTTGCGGCCAGATCGACATCGGGAACGCCGCCACGGACATGACAGGCCCCATGGCAAGCGGCGTTCACCAGGCGGATGGTTCGATCAAGCCGGAGCCGCGGATGGATGTGCAGGTGGTCGCGGACGCCGTCGTGTTCATGGCCGCCCTGCCGCTCGACGCGAATGTCCAGTTCATGACGGTGATGGCGACGAAGATGCCGTTCATTGGCCGCGGCTGAGAAAGCGCCGAGCGAAAAGCTTGCCCACTTCACGATCCACATTCCATCAAAATTAACCATCGAATTTGTGTAATTTTATTGCAAGCACGAGCAAGCGGAAGCAATTTCGTAAAAATGCTCGAATGGAGCCCCGTAAATCAGGGTCTGAAGAGAGATACTTAGATAGTTGCTTATGGGCTGTTTTACCAAACAAAACCAATCTTCAGGGAATTTTAAGTAACGCGCCGAGCCTTAACGGATCGGGCTGCGCTTGCTAAATTTACCGCATGCAAGCCTTTGCAGCCCTCCTCGACCGGCTTTACTACACCCATTCCAATAACGACAAAGCCGCAGTCCTGACGAATTACCTGCGCCGCACGCCCGATCCCGATCGCGGCTTCGCGGTGGGCGTGATCGCGGGCACGCTCACCTTCGAGCTGTTCAAGCGTGCCCTTGTGCGCGACCTCGTGGCCGAGCGCGTCGATCCGGTCTTGCTGGCGCTGTCCTACGACTATGTGGGCGAAATGTCGGAAACGGTCGCGCATATCTGGCCGCGCAATCCGCACCGTGCGATCCTGAACAGGCTGCCGCCGCTGCATGAGGTGATCCACGAGTTCCAGACTCGCGACAAGCCGCAGATCCGCGAATATCTCGCGCTCCTCCTCGACAATATGAGCGCGTCCGAGCGTTGGGCGCTTCTAAAGCTCGGCACGAGCACGCTTCGCATTGGCATGTCGGCGCGTTCGGTGAAGCATGTGCTGGCGGAGTTCGGCGGCGTGAGCGTCGGCGAAATCGAAGAGGTGTGGCACGCGCAAGAGCCGCCCTATCTCGACCTTTTCGCCTGGCTGGAAAAGCGGGCGCCGAAGCCCGACTCGAAGGATGCCGTGACGTTCCACCCCGTCATGCTCGCGCATCCCCTGGAGGACGCCGACCTGCCCAGCATCACGCCGGACGCGTTCCTGGCGGAGTGGAAATTTGACGGCATCCGCGTGCAGATCGTATCCACGCCCAGCGGCAAGGCGCTGTTCTCGCGCAGCGGCGACGATATCTCCGGAGCGTTTCCCGATGTGCTCGCGCGCGTGAACTTCCACGCGGTGCTCGATGGCGAGCTTATCGTGAAATCCGGTGACGAGATCGCCAGCTTCAATCATCTGCAACAGCGGCTTAATCGCAAGTCGCCTGACCCGAAGCTGATGGGAAAATATCCGGGCCACATCATCCTTTATGATGCGCTCGCTGTCGAAGGCCGCGATGTGCGTTCGCTGCCCCTGACCGAGCGAAAGAGCGAGATGGCGCGCTGGTTCGAGGATGCGCAGCCGCTCGCCGCCGAGCTTGCCCAGCCGCTCGCATTCCAGAATCCGGGCGAGTTGCAAGCGCTGCGGGCCGAAGCCGCAAAACTGGCTTCGCCGCATATCGAAGGCCTGATGCTGAAGCGCCTCGATTCGCCGTACGTGCCCGGCCGCCCCAAAGGCCAGTGGTACAAGTGGAAGCGCGATCCGATGCTGGTGGACGCCGTGGTCATGTACGCCCAGCGCGGCACGGGCCGACGCTCATCCTTCTATTCGGACTACACCTTCGGTCTTTGGCACAATGGCGAGCTGTCGCCCATCGGCAAGGCCTATTTCGGCTTCACGGACGAGGAGCTGCGCGAGCTCGACAAATGGGTGCGCCATCACACCGTGAACCGCTTCGGGCCGGTGCGGGAGGTGGAGAAGGCGCTTGTGTTCGAGGTGGCGTTCGACGCGGTGCACCGCTCGACGCGGCACAAATCCGGCGTCGCGTTGCGCTTTCCGCGCATCAACCGCATCCGCTGGGACAAGCCCGCGCGCGAGGCGGACGAGCTTCAGAGCCTCGCGAAGTGGCTGGATTAGTTGTCTTGAAACACTCTCGAAATGTCCACCGTTAAGCCGGGCGGATCGAGCATCAAACTGCCGTCGTGAACGATGACTGGCTTTGTCAGCCCGCTGCCCTCGCGCCTGTGATGGGTGATCGCGCGCTCCTCCCAATCGACGAGCAGATAGTGCTCGATGGTGGGCACGGCGCAGTAGCCGTCGAGTTTCACCGTGCGGTCCTTGCGCGCCGTCGAATCCGACAGCACCTCAATCACGATCATTGGGCGCCGCACGATTATCTCGCGGTCATCCATCGGCCCGGCGAAAACGACCACGTCCGGCTCGAAGGCGGTGTGCGGGCCGACCTTGACGACAAGCCCCTGCGTCCCAACGAAAAGACCAAGGCGCCCGGCCGCGATACCGTCCTCGAATAATCGCGCAAGCTTGCGGATATGCCGGGCATGACCCCAGTTCTGAGATTGCTGCAAGATCGGTTCCCCGTCGAAAAGCTCCCAATGCTTTTCGGGGCGTGCTTCCGCCCACACGGCAAACTCTTCGGCGGTCATTGGGGTTCTGGCAAGCGCTCTCATGCCACAAATATAGCAGACATGCAGTAAACCGCAATTTAGCCCACAGTGTTGTTATCCGCTGGGAACGGGCCTCATCATGCGACAATCTCAGCGTCGCCCTTCAAGGCCAGCTCTGCAGGGCGGCGGGATGGCGGGAAACAGCGCGAGTTCCGCCATGGCGAGCGAAGGTTTCGAGCGTGTCAGCCGTCATGACCCGACGCAACGCGCCCGCGCTCGCGTTACTTCTCCTCGACTTTGCCGACGTCCGCCGTTTTCGCGTCCACCTTGGCTTCGTACATATGGCCGTCATTGCCAACGACTTCGAATTCGTAGACCCATCGACCGTTCTTTTGCTCGATCTCGGCGCCGACCACTTGGCCCGCGGGCAGTTTTTCGCGGGCCGCGGCAAGAATATCCGGAAGGGAACGAATATCTCCTTGTTTTATGGCCTGCTTAAGGGCCTCCGCGTCCTTCATCTCGTCGTCATCCGCCATGGCCTTGATCGCAGGCGTCCCGGTGACGATTGCGGAAGCCAGCGCCAAATAGGCTGCTGAACGAAGCGGCAGGGGCATTTTCATCTCCCTTTTTTCATTTAATGCGCGTTGAAGACTATGCCGAGCCATGTCCGCAAATATAATAGAAAAATCCCTTTTGCAGACAAGCGTTAGCGGAGCTGAAACCCCCAGATTAACCCACAATCTCGGCGTCGCCTTTGAGCGCCAGCTCCAGGAGCGCGGCGGGATGGCGGGCCGTGAGGCCAAGGCCGTCGTGGATCTGCTTGCGGCAGGAATAGGCCGTGGCCGCCACGAGCGCGTCCCGGCCTGCCTTGCGGATGGCGGGAAACAGCGAGAGTTCCGCCATGGCGAGCGAGGCTTCCAGCGTGTCAGGCGTCATGCCGGTGATGCCGTTCAGGCCGCAGCAGGACGGCGTGGCAGGGTTGACGGCCAGTTGCGGGATCAGTTTCAGCGCGGTCTCAGCCGAAGTCTCAAGCCCGAGCGCGCGCTCATGACAATGCGAATGCAGCACCAGGTCTGCTTCGATGTCCTTCAAAGGCAGAGATTCCATGCCGTTCGTGAGACGCGCGGCAAGGAATTCCTCGAACAGCAGAATGGGCGGGGTTTTCAGAACGGGGAAGCCAAGGCCCATGTATTCGTCGCGCATCATGAGAACGCAGGACGGCTCAAGGCCCACCACCGGGATGCCTTTGTCCGCGAATGAGGCGGCGGCCTTCACCATCCGCTCGGCTTCCCGGCGCGCCTCGTCGATATAGCCCGCGTCGTAATAGGTGCGTCCGCAACAGAGCGGCCGCTCCTCCTCGTCGGTAAACGCGATAACGCCGTAGCCTGCCGCCTTGAGGACCGCCGCCGCGGCGCGCAAGTTTGCGGGCTCGAATGAGCGATTGAAGGTGTCGGCGAAAATGGCGACGAGACCTTGAGGCCCAGGCTCTACCTTCTGGGGGGGCGTGAAACGCCGCCCCGACCATCTTGGCCAGGGCCGGTCCGCCGCCAGTCCGGTATGGCGCTCGCTGAGCCGCGGCAGCCCCGGCAGAAGATCGCGCATCGCGAGGAGAAAGCGCCATCGCGCAGCCCGGTCCGTGTATTCCGGCAGCCGGCCAAAGAAATCGGCCGCCTTGGAACCGCGCCCGAGCGCCCTCGCAGCCGCAAGCGTTTCAACCTTCAATTTCGGGATGTCGATGCCGAACGGACAGGCAACCGTGCAGGCCTTGCAGGACACGCACAGTTTCATGGCTTCGAGCATCGGCGTGGAAGCGAGCGCTCCCTCGCCGAGCTGGCCCGAGAGCGCGAGCCGCATCACATTGGCGCGCCCTCTCGGGCTGTCGCGTTCGTCGCGAGTGACGGCGTGGGATGGGCAGGTGAAGTTATGCTCCGCCGAGCGGCAATGGCCGAGCCCCGAGCACCGGCTTGCATGACCCAGCGCAGGCGAGGAACCGGCGCTCCACGATAGAGCAGCAGCGGCAGCCTCGTGTTTCCCTTCAAGCGTCGCCCGAAGAAACGCGCTGTCATCGAAATTCGGGGCGCGAAGGATTTTTCCAGGATTAAGCAGGAAGCCGGGATCGAGCTGGGTCTTGAGTTCCTTGAAAAGAGCGATGGCCTCGGGGTGGAGCGCGCGCTCCAGCGCCTCGCTCCGCGCAAGGCCGAGGCCATGACCGGAGGTCAAAGCGCCTTCATGCGCGCGAAGAAGCGCCGCCATCTCATCCGCGAGCGCCCTCATGCGCTTGCGGTCATGAGCGTGGTGAAGATCGAGGATGGGACGGACCTGAAGGCAGCCCCAGCCTGCCTGGCCATAGATGGCGGTCTGGACTCCGTGCCTCGCCAAGAGCGTCTCAAGCTCGGCGCCATAGGCGGCAAGCTGATGAAGCGGAACGGCCGCGTCCTCCAGGAAGGACATGGGCTGGCCCTCGGATTTCGGCGTCCACGCCATGGCCAGCGCCTCCTTACGCAAGCGCCACAACGCCGCCCTCGCGTTCTCGCCGATGACTTCGATGACGCTGAACCTGCCTTTGTCCACTTCGGCGGCGACATCGGCGAGCGACTTCAAGAGCCGCGTATTATCCACTGGATTGTCTTCGTCGAATTCGACGATCAGAAGGGCGTCGGGCTCGCCCCTGAGCAGACGCGCGGCCTGGGTATCGGACTTCGCGTGCCCGGCGAGAAAGCCGAGCATGGTCTTGTCGAGAAGCTCGATGGCGGCAGGATTGAGGCTCGCGATTTTCGGAACGGCCCGAAGCGCGCGGCCAAGATCGGTGAAGCGGCATAGGCCGAGCGCGCGGTTCTCCGGCTTTTTTGCGAGCTTCAGCTCGATCCTGGTCGCGATGGCGAGCGTGCCTTCGGCCCCGGCCAGCAGGCGGGAAAGATTCTGATCTTCCGAATAGGAGAGCAGGGTGCGGAGGTCGTAGCCTTCAGGTTCCGGGGCGCCGGGCGCGCGCAGCGGCCAGTGGGTTGCGATGGCCTTTTCATGGACTTCGCCGAATTGGAGCAGATCGACAAGGCGGTCGCGCCCCGGAAAGGACTTCTCATCGGCTTCGGCGACGGAGCCAAAGAGAACGCGCTGACCGTCTGCAAGTAAGGCGTCGGCGCAACGGATGGCATCGCGCATCGAGCCGTAGCGCATGGCTCGCAACCCGCTCGAATTGTTGCCCAGCATCCCGCCGATTGTGGCCTGAGCGGCGGACGCAATCTCGACCGGAAAGAAAAGATTGTGCGCGTCGAGCGCCGTCTGCAACGCCGCAGGCGAGCATCCCGGCTCCACCGCGCATCTGCGGCTCTCCGCGTCGATCTCGGCGATCCCCGTGAGATGCTTGGAGAAATCGACGATGACGCCTTCGCCAAGCGCTTGTCCCGCGGTCGAGGCGCCGCCGCCGCGCGCGATAACGGGCAGGCCTTCTTCGCGGGCCATCTCGACGACGATGGCTGCGTCGTTTGCGCTCCTGGGGCAGACGACGCCAGCGGGGAAACACTGATACATGGACGCATCAGTCGCGTAGCGCCCCCTTGTGAAGAGGTCGCTTGCGGCGTCGCCTTCGATCTCGTGCGAAAGCCTGTCCCAGAATGCAGGGCCGGCCCTTCGAATCGCCATTTCCCCTCAATGCGGCAAAGCTCGTCGGCGCGCCTAACGCAGACCGTTCTGCCAAGGCGGCAGACCATGGCCCAGAGTGCGCTGTGGCGCAATGGCTTCTTCAACCATGTGACCCTCGTCGCCGAAATAGAGGATGACGGTCAGCGGCCCATTATTGTGGGTGGCGCGCGTTATTGCGATGTTGAGTATGTTTCAAAAAAGCGGCTTTCGCCTTAGCATCGCAGGTGAGCCAGAAGCTCCGCACGCAGTCTTGCCGTCGACGTCGCCAGAAACGACAGCGCAAGGGCAACGCGCCGCCGAAGGCTGCCGCCAAGGAGACGAGAATGGGTATTCGCAGGGCAGATTCATCGATGTGCGTCTTCTTCGTCGTGTTGCTCACTCTCATGGTCCACGGCATGGCGACGGCGCAGCCCAACCCAGGTTCCGAGCGCGTCGCCGCCGTGATGGCGCCGCTCAGTTTCATGCCACCTGGCTGTCGCGATGCCGCCAGCAGCGGCAATTGCAGCGTTCGGCCGGAAGTCCCGCCGTATTTCGACCAGCTGCTTGCGGACGCGCGCAATGCCGGCGTAACCGCCGTCAGCGTGGATGTGTGGTGGCGTCTTATCGAGGGTCGCGGCGAAAACCAATTTGATTGGACTTATTACGACGCGATTTTCGATCAGATCCACGCGGCCGGTCTGAAGATCGTTCCAATCCTGTCGTTTCACCGTTGCGGCACGGGCCCCGGCGATGACTGCGATTTTCCCCTGCCCGACTGGATATGGACGAACTTCCTCGGCCAAGGCCTGTCGGCCGACGATCTCAAATATGAAAGCGAAACAGGACATCGGCTGGATGACGCGCTGCCTCCATGGCTGAGCAAGCGGCCGGAAGTCTTGAAACTGTACTCCGAGGTGATCGCAGCGTTTGGACAGCATTATGCGAGCCGTGCGTCATACTTTCTCGAAGTGAATATCAGCCTCGGACCGACTGGCGAGCTACGCTATCCGGCATACAACGGCAATGACTGCACGGGCTTTCCCGATCGCGGCAATTTCCAGGCCTATAGCCGGATTGCCCAACAGGACTTTCGGGAGTGGGCGCTGGCTCGCTTCGGGGGATTGTCGGGCGTCGCGTCCCGCTGGGGGATCACGCTTTCAACGCCCGATGAGATCCGCGTTCCGGACGGCGACCGTCAGGGCGGCTGCGGCGTGCAGCGAAGAGCGCAGGGCTTCGTCGACCGGCGCGATTACATGAACATCCAATACGGTCGGGACTTCATCGACTGGTACAACGACGCGCTCGCGAGCCATGGCGAGCGCCTGCTCCGCGAGGCGGATAAAGCGCTCGCCATGGCGATGCCGGGTGTTCCCTTGGGCATGAAGATTCCCGGCGTTCATTGGCAGATGAAATGCACGCCGACGCCGCGGATTGCCGAAATCACGGCGGGGCTCGTCCAGAGCAAGCTTAATCTTGAGCCGGTCGACGCGGCGCGCGCGGACGCATTCGGCTATCGCAACATTCTGGACATGGTCGCGCGCGTGAAGGGGCAGATCAGCCGTCCGCTCGTGCTCCATTTCACCGCCTTGGAGATGACGAATGCGTTCGCCTGCCCGATTCCGCCATCGGGAGACGACACGTCAATGGCGGAAGCCTTGGTGTTCTGGATCGCCCAGTCCGCCAAGGATCGCGATCTCGTCTATCGCGGCGAGAACGCGCTCGCTTGCGTGAACGACCAAGGCTGGGACCATATCACCAATGCGTTCAGGTTTGCCGGCTATTCCGGCCTCACGCTGCTTCGACTCGAGGATGCCGAACTGCGGCAGCGGATAGGGGCCAACGCCCCGGGTTGTGCGTCCTGGAACGGCTTCACGCGCGACCATTATAAGACGCTCATCTCGCAATGCATTACGACCTCCTGTTCGGCCTTTTCCCCCCAGGCGGCCGCCACGCCATCGATCCGGAGGCTTGGAGCGACTTACGATGCGCAAGCGACCACGTTCGCCCTCTGGTCGCCCGACAGCGATCGGGTGGAGTTGCTGCTCGGCCCCGCGACCTATGCCATGGCTCGCATTCCGGACGCGGATGGATACACGGACGTCTATGCTGTAACTGTGCCGGGCAACCATCATCTCAAGCCCTATGCCTTCCGGGTCGCCGGGAAGACGGTTCGCGATCCTTATGGCGTCATGGTCGATCCGAACAGCGGGCGTAATATCGTGATCGACATGGCGCAAACCGAACCGCCCGGCGGCTGGGCCGCGCCTCCGCCCCTCGCGCAACGGACCGATGCGATCATCTATGAGGTCCACGTTCGTGACTTCACAGTCGATCCCGATGCCGGCACGCCGCCCGAGCATCGCGGCCGGTTTCTTGGCATGATTGAGCCGGGCACACGTTATCAAGACCGGCCAACCGGGCTCGACCATCTAGTCAAGCTTGGCGTCACGCATGTGCAGATCATGCCGATCTTCGATTTCTCGTCCTGCTCATCTGTCGATCCGGACGGAGGCCGCAAGCGCTGTTACAACTGGGGTTACGATCCCGACAACTACAACGTCCCGGAGGAGCGCTATGCGCAGTCGGCCGCCGACTATGTCGGACGCATCCGCGACCTCAAGACGATGATCGACGCGTTCCACCGCGCCGGCATTCGCGTGATCATGGATGTGGTTTACAACCACGTTCCGTCAAGTGACGGCAAGGACCGCGTCTTCGGCGACATCACCTCCCGCTATTTCCTGCCGAACGATCTGTCGGGGGCCGGGCGCACGCTCGACGGCTCAAATCCGATGGTTAGCCGCATGATCCGGGATTCGCTCGAATTCTGGGCGGACCAGTACCATGTGGATGGTTTCCGCTTCGACCTTCTCGGCGTCTTCGACTATGCGACCGTTGCGGATTGGGCGCGTTATCTTGACCAGCGTTTCCCCGGCCGCGCGCTCATGATTTATGGCGAGCCCTGGGCTGCTGTAGCCGATCCGCGGGAGTCTGCGCGCGTCCGCCTCGGCTCCGTCGCCGTCATTGCCGACGTGCATGTCGGCGTGTTCAATTCGCAGTTCCGCGACGCGATCAGGGGCGCGAACAATACGGGCGATGCCGGCGGATATGCGTTCAATGAAGGCGCCTTGGAGCCGGTCACTCAGGGCAGCCGCGGCGCCATCCGCTTCTCCCCCGACTTTAGCAGCCCGCTGCCGAACCTATGGGACCCGATGTTTGCGGCGGCCCCGGAGCAGAGCATCAACTATGCGGGAGCGCACGACAATCTTTCGCTGTTCGACCGCGTTCTCGCCTGGGCCAATCGCGCCGGGCGGATCAAGAACGGCGACTACGATTATCTCGTTCGCATTCAAGAGTTTGCGCTTAGCATCGTGCTGACCTCCCAGGGCATTCCGTTCATCCATGGCGGTGACGAGATGCTGCGGACCAAGCTCGGCATTCACGACAGTTTCTCCGCGCCGGACATGGCCAACATGATACGCTGGGACTGGGCGGTCGAGAACGCGGATGTGGTCGACTATACGCGGTATCTGATTGCGCTTAGGCGCGCACATCCAGCGTTTCGTCTCAATAGCTGGGACGCGGTCGACAAGACCATCACGTCGACGAAAATCACCGACAAGATCCTGGTCAACCGGATCAACGGCGCAGCGGCGGGCGATTCCTGGAAGGAGATCGTGGTCATCTACAATTCGGGTCCGAACCAGGAAATCACCCTCGATCCGGGCGACTGGCATGTCGCGCTGGAGAAGTCTGCGCCCAACATCGATGGCGACCGCACTGTGTCTGGCGGCATAACGGCCGAAGGGACCGCGGTGACAATTGTTTACAAGCAATGAGCTGAAGGAAGGTCTTCGAAGCTACTAGGAGCCTGTCCAGATAGCTGCCCGCCCTGGTGACGGCGACGTGGAAGACCGCTCAGGCCTTTGCGAGGATATCCGGCGAGCTTGAGCTTTCGCCGCATGGCCTTTGTGAGTGGCCCTCCGGTTCAGCGCTGTTCGCCGCCGGGCCGCCTGGAGCGGCCCGTGGGCGACATAGGCGCGCTGACGCCGCGATCGGCCGAAGCTTGAAGGTTGGCCTCGCTGCAATAACCTGCGTTAGCCGAGGCCTGGGCTTGCGGCCAAGGCTTTTCTCAATGCCATCGATACGGGATAAACTGCTCGCTCATACTTGACGTCAACTCATGGGCGACGATGATGTGGGCCGTTTCAGCCACCGCGACCTGCGCCTTGTAGCCCTGAATATAGCCATCCTTGGCTAGCAAGATGCGGCTATCGGGATTGGTAAAGTTGCGTTTGGCCTTGGCCTCGGGCTCGCCCAAGCGCGGCTTGGGCTTCTTGCCGCTCTTCCTGCGGCCTTCCTTTTTGCGCTTTTCCTCCGCCTCTTGCCGGCCTTGACCTTGGTCCCGGCAGCCGCCTTGGCTTCGGCTTCAAGGGGGCCGCCTTGGCCTCGCGGAACATCACCTCCAGCGACTCTGGTGTCGTAAGCAGAATCTCCGGTGGAGAGCACACGTCTGCGAGCGAGGCCGCCGGGACCTAGAGGCGAGCGCGAGTTCGGCAGGCTGCATTTTAGCGACCTCCTCGCCGCCTTCAGCGAACCTCTCC
>JBAVVQ010000745.1:0-6040 GCA_049697375.1 Rhodomicrobium sp. | reverse complement strand
GCCTCGCCGTTTGCCCCGGCGAACGCCTCCCGGCCGACAGCGCAATAGCTAAGGAGCATGGCTGTTTCACCGTAGTCCTGCGGGGTCGGATCTTCGCCCCTGGCGTCCTTGAGAAGATTGAGAGCGGTCAGCTTGACGGCATCGGGAACACGCGCGGGATGAAGATCGAAGGCGCGAAACGCCTTGTCGAGGGAGCGCAGATCGTCTGAGCGCCCGAAGACGCCGAACAGGCCGAGCGAAGAGTTGCGGCGCGCCATGACATGCCCCGATGCGGTTCTCACTGTCTTGCTTACCAGCCAAACGGGGCTCTTTCCAGAAAGAAGCCGGTTCCCCGGCGCCAAAAGATGCGCCTTCGGCGGCGGAGGATCAAACAATTCCGAGCGCTGTTATACGGCCACCCACAAAGCCAGCCTGCGCCTGCGAAGGAGACCGCGATGTCCCGTCCGTTCCCCAAGAATGAGCCCATGCTGCAGGGCGCCTTCGCGCCTGTTTTTGTCGAAGGCGACTCTTGCGATCTTCCGGTAACGGGCGAAATCCCGAAGGGGCTGAACGGCGCGCTCTATCGCAATGGCCCCAATCCCCAGTTCGCCCCGCGCGGCCATTACCACTGGTTCGCCGGAGATGGCATGGTGCACGCCTTCACGCTTGAGAACGGCCGGGCGACTTATCGCAATCGCTGGGTTCGCACGCCTCGGTTCGAGCTGGAAAGGAAGGCGGGCGGAGCTCTATTCGGCGGGTTCGGCGATCCGTCCAAATCCGATCCGAGCGTGGCGGCCGCGGATTTCGGCGTGGCCAACACACACATCATCCGCCACGCGGGCAAACTGCTGGCGCTCGAAGAATCTCACCCTCCCTTTGAGGTGACCCCCTCGCTCGATTCCGTCGGATATCACACCTTCGGCGGCGTTCTTCCCACGACCATCGAAGGCCGATTCACGGCCCATCCCAAAGTCGATCCTGAAAACGGCGAGCTTGTCGGCTTCTCCTATTCCGGCGGCGGCGTCTTCGGCACAAGGATGAGCCTCGTCATCATCGCCGCGACAGGCGAGCTTGTCCGCCAGGACTTTTTCGAAGCGCCCTACTGCTCCTTCGTCCATGACTTCCTCATGACGAGAGATCACGTCGTCTTCCCGATCCTCCCGCTGGCGGGAGACCTGAGCCGCGCCAGACGCGGCGGTCCGGCCTATGCCTGGGACCCGAGCGAACCCGCGCTTCTCGGCGTGGTGGGACGGCGGGCTCCCATCGGGATGTCGAGGGCAAGTTCGCTCCGCCCGAGTCGACAAGGGGCTTCCCCGTCCGCTGGTCGATCGATCTTACCGGCCAAACCGATGACGTGAAGGAGACCCAACTGGCGGATATGACAGGGGAATTTCCCCGGCTGGACGAGCGCCGGGCGGGAGCCGAATACCGCCGCGCCTTCTACAATGGTTACAGCCGCGACGCCTCGTCCGAGCAGACGCTCTTTAACGCGGTCATTCAACTCGACCTCGTTTCGGGCCGGATAGCTTCCCTTTCTGCGCCAGATGGCGATGCGCTCAGCGAACCCGTCTTTGTACCGCGCTCGGCGGCGTCAGCCGAAGGCGACGGGTTCCTCCTTGCGGTGCAGTACATCCGCGACGAGAACCGAAGCGATCTCTTGATCCTCGACACCGCGCATTGGGAAGAAGGCCCCATCGCTCGCGTTCATCTCAGCCACCGGGTGCCCGCCGGCTTTCATGGGAGCTGGGTCCCTGCCGAAAGCTGAAGTTTCCAGCGCCAATTTCACGGCGTCTTCCGCGTCCTGAAGCGCTGTCGCTTTTGCAATGGCTTCCGCCATGTATGGCGTTTGTTGTTGATAATCTTCGACAAGTGGCTTTTTAGACATAGTTGGTCATCTACCCTGCCAGATACTTTGTGAGGGAGACTCATAGTGTCGGGCGACGTAATAAGGATTGCCGTATCGATCGGTTTGGCTATCGCAGCCACTCTCGGCGCAATAGCCATCTTCCGCAGGGAAGCAGCGATGCTCCCCGAAGTCATGCGGGAAGAGCCCCCCCGCAAGCTTCACACGGAGAAGCTACCGAAATCACCTTCGGAAGCACCTGCACCCCGTCCTGTTAAGGAACGACTTGCAAGTTCTTTTGAATCTTCTGTTGTAGATACTTCGCCCAAAGCACCTTCACCCAATCCTGTTAAGGAAAAACTTGTCAGTTCTTTTGACTCTTCTGTTATAGATACTTCGCAAAAAGTACCTTCACCCAATCCTGTTAAGGAAAAATCTGTTAGTTCTTTTGAATCTTCTGTTATAAATACTTCACCCAATAGATGGAAAACAGCCAACGAAATTAAGCTTCCCGATCCCGTCGCTTTGGCATCGCCGGACTTAACTCCAAAAATTCCAATTCCAGGTCCAGAATTGGAATATGTTGTTCTCCAGGAGAAGAAAGACATTTATCATAATATTAATTACTCAAAAACCGAAATTACGGACAATCTATCGTCTCCTCGCGTGAAGATGACAAAGGAGTCCGTCAATACGATTTTCAATAAAGGCATCAGGGATTCATTTTCTAAAGTATCGGGTCAAAAATTGAATTTTGAGGCGTTGTCAGGGAATTTGAAAATTGAGCGTCAAAACGCTCCTGGCCAGTCAAAGGTCACGGTTAATCTATACAAGATCGGCGCGGCGCTGGGAGGGGAAACCTATCTTTGCATAGCCGCCGCGAAGCTTGATTGTGTCAAAGCGGGCCAGACCGACAAGATCTGCGAGCATCCTCAAAAGGCTGTGCTTCAAAATTGCGTCGATAAGGCGATGGAGTCCGCTGACGCATTGATATCCAGCCAACTGAAACAAGAAGCTGGTTAGTCGCAGTCTGTGGGCGGTTTTCAGACACCACTCATGAAACGCCGAGACAGGCCGCAGGCCACGTTGGAGAAGGCCCAATAGCGAGCTTTAGTCTAGGGCGTAAGGAATGCAGCAATCGGGTTGAGAGGCGTGACGCGCTCGCAAATGGTTTTGAAGCTTGCGAGGAGCGGCACAGCCAGCAATGCGCCGGGTATTCCCCAGATCCAGCCCAGGAAAATGATCCCGACAAAGATGGCGACCGGGTTCAGCAGAAGCTTGCGGCGGACGATGAACGGCGCCACGATGTGAACCGTGCTCATCAGGAGAAGATAGGAGATCGGCGCAATCAGCGCGTTCCCCAGCGTGTCAAAAGTCACCATGGACACCACAAACAGGGTAGCCGCGATTGCGAGTTCGCCGATATAGGGCGCAAAACTTAAGGTCGCCGTCAGCGCGCCCCAAAGAAGCGGGTCCGGTATGCCGAGAAACGCCGTGATGCCGGTGACGCCGAGGCCCAGCCCGACATTGATGAGCAGCATCAGGACGAGATAGAAGGAAATATCGCGTTCGATGCTGCGGATGATCTCGACGGTCCGTCGCTTGTCTCGAAGCGTCGGGATGACGGAGACGAGTTTCCGCAAGAATGTGTCGCCAGCCGAAAGCAGGAAATAAACCAGCACAAAGATCACTGAGACCGCCGCCAGGAACTGGGCGCCCCCGCCGACAAGGCGCTCGGTTAAGCCGGGAGTGGCGACCTGAACACGCTGCGGCGTGCCTGGCCTGGCGCCCACCGCGGTTGACGCAATCTGCTCCGTCGCCTTCTGGATTTGCGCAAAGGGCTGCTTGATGGATCGCAGCATGGAATTCATTTTAGCCCCGTTCTCGGGCAGCTTTTGCAGCCAGTCTCGCACCGGGCCGGAGAGACCGTAAGCGCCGGCCCCAAGCGCCCCCACCACAACGCCCAAGACAATCGCGGCGCTGAGCGGACGCGGAATGTGGAAGCTGTCGAACACACTCATCACCGGCGCGAGCAGCATCGTGATCAGCACCGCAAGCGTCAGCGGGATCAGAACAGGCGAAGAGATGTAGAATGTATAAAGCGAGAGAAGAACGAGAATACCGGTCGCCACCTGCAGCAAGCGCCGGGTCGTTTGCAGCAGCGGCTCTTGTTCGGCGCGCGCGCCATCGGCATCGGTGGCGGCTTCAACAGATTGAGGGGAGACGCGGGCAATCTCCTGAGGTTCATCCTCGTCATAAGGCTTCGAGGCCGCCAGCAGTTTCTTAACGCCGGAAAGAAGTGTCATGTGAGAACCGATGCCGAGAGCGCAGCGTTTTCCCCTTTGGGGCGCACTCTCAACACGCGGTTCGTTCGCTCCGTTCCCTGATCAAGCAGCGGAAGCTCAACTTATTGCTTTGCAGCAATGGCGGCGGCCATGGCCAGCGTTTCGCGCCCAATGTCTGCGTGCAGCCTCTCGACCATGCGGCCGTTCAGGCTGATCGCGCCCTTCCCCTGGTTTTCCGGCCGTTCGAACGCCTCGACGATCTTGCGGGCGGCCGCGATCTCTTCGGCAGACGGCGAGAACACCTCGTTGCAGGCCGCGACCTGATTGGGATGGATCAGCGTCTTTCCGTCCATGCCGAGCGCGCGGCCTTGAACGCACTCCGCCACGAAGCCCGTTTCGTCGGAGAGCGCGTTGAACACGCCATCGACGACGGTGATGCCGAAAGCGCGTCCTGCCGCGACGGTCATCGAAAGCCATGCGAGAAGCGGCAGCCTGTCGGCCTGCGCCTGAATGCGCGTCATCTTGATGAGATCGTTTGTGCCGAGCACGAAGCAGGTGAGCGGCAGTTCCGCGGCCGTCGCGGCGCGTCCGATCTCCTTCAGGTTGAGAATGGCGAGCGGCGTCTCGATCATCGCCCAGAGCGCGATCTTGCACTGGGCGGGAGCCTGCTTGCGGGCATACTCCAAGTCGGCCGGCGTCTCGATTTTCGGCAGGAGGATCGCGTCGGGCGATGCTTCGAGCGCGGCCTGGAAATCCTCCGCCCCATAGGGTGTCGCGAAGCCGTTGACCCTGATCGCGACCTCGCGCGAACCGAAGCCGCCCGCCTTCACGGCCTCGCACACCTGCTTGCGAGCCAATTCCTTCGCGTCGGGCGCGACGGCGTCTTCGAGGTCCAGAATCAGCGCGTCAGCCGAAAGCGCTTTCGCTTTCTCGAGCGCACGCGCGTTCGACCCCGGCATATAAAGCACGCTGCGGCGAGGCCTCATGATGGATCTCCTCAAATAGGGTAATGTCTGGCGCAAAACTGAATTCACATTATACCGAAACAGGTTGGCGCGCCTTTGCTTATAACGCCGCAAGCGAGGCCTGTGCAATCCGAAGGGGAGAATTGCGGTCGCTATGGCGAAGGTGTTATCGATCTCGTCCCAGGTCGTTTACGGCCATGTCGGCAATTCCGCTGTCGCCTTCGTGATGCAGCGCATGGGGCACGACGTTCTTGCCGTGCCGACGATCATGCTGTCAAACCGCCCCGGCTACGGGGCCATCGCGGGCGAGCGTACCGATCCCCAGAAGCTCAACGCCATGCTCGAAGCCGTGCTTGAGAACGGCGGGCTCGCGGACGTGGACGCAATCCTGACGGGATATGTTCCGACAGCGGGACACGCCGAGTTCTGCCGGTCTTGGATCGCCAGAATCAAGACGTCCAATCCAAATGCGATCTACCTCTGCGATCCCATCATTGGCGACGAGCCGGGCGGCATTTACATCGACAAAGCCGCCGCGAACGCGGTTCGCGATCTGCTCCTGCCGCTGGCCGATATCGTGACGCCCAACGCATTCGAGCTTCATTGGCTCTCTGGCCGCGCGATCCCGGATACAGCGAGCGCCGTCGCGGCTGCGCGTGCCCTGGCCCGGCCCGCGGTCGTGGTGACGTCCGCTCCCGCCGGAAGCGGGATGATCGCGAATATCCTTGTCGAGGGTCGCAAAACCGCCGCGACGGCGTCACCGCGCCGAACGGTTCATGCGCACGGAACGGGGGATTTTTTCGGCGGCGTTTTCCTCGCTCACAGGCTCAGAGGATACACGGCCGTCGGGGCTTTGCGCGCGTCGGCGGCGGCCATTGATCTTGTTCTCGATCGCAGCGAGGCGCGAAGCGAGCTTGAGCTCATAGAAACGCAGGACTGCTGGGCGGCGGCCGACCCCACTCTGGCGC
>JBAVVQ010000744.1:0-8090 GCA_049697375.1 Rhodomicrobium sp. | reverse complement strand
GCTCAGCTGGATAGAGTACAAGATTCCGAATCTTGGGGTCACAGGTTCAAGTCCTGTCGGGTGCGCCAATACAATCGACGGGTTAAGCTGAAATATCCAACGCTGACACATCGGGATGTGTGCTCGTGGCGACTGCATGGCGACACTTTTCGCAATTTCGTCGCCACGAATCTTCCACAGCTTAATTCACGAAGTTGAGCGTGTGGCGGCAAGGAATTCACCGCCATCGCCAACGCCAGACCTCAGGAATGGGCAACCGACGGATGCTCGTCGAGGAATGGGACGAGCACCTCATCACCTCGTTACCGATTTTCGTTTCGGTCGATAGGGCCGTCCAGCGGCTCCTTTGGCAAGGCGTGTCTGGTTCGCGCGCACCTTTTGCCGATAGTGGTCGAGCGTTTTAGCCGCGGCGCCGCGCGCCGTGGCGCCCAAGGCGCCGCTCAAGGCCTTGGCCTGGAGCGCCAGGCTGGCTTCGATCTTTTCGCTGACCATTCTTTGCGCTTCTGTGGCGGCCGCCTTGCCGCCAATCGCCAACTTCATGGCGCGAAGCCCAATAACCGAGGAAGCTTCAAATCCCAATAAACAGGCGTCGCCATAGAGTGCAAGCCATGAACTTCGCGCCCGTGACCTTTTACGCATAATGACCTCGTGCAAAGAACAGGATATTATCTTAGCCCATTAGGCCGAAGAGGCGCCAGGGTTCACCTCGCCCTTCGCGAGTTGCGTCAGCGCGGCATCAGCCTTTTTCTTTTCCTCAAGAGTTTGATGCAGCGCTTTTTGGTCGTCCCGGAGATTGAGTTGGCCCGCCAGCGCGGCGGCCGTGCTGTAAGCCGCAATCTCGTAATGCCCAAGCTTTTGCGCCGATGCGATCAAGGCGGCGTCGCGGAGTTCGTTTCCCTCGACGATCTCCGCCATCTTCCTCGTTTCATGCGCGAGCGCCTGCATCGCTTGGTCGGTATGCTCCGCTTTGGCGCGGTGTCGCGATAAAAGCGTCTCAAGCCGCTCCTGATGAACGAGCGCCTGTTCGCGGTGTTTTGCTAAAGCGTCCTTCAGGGCCGGGCTCGATGCGACCTCCGCCATCTCAAGCAGAAGTTCCCCAAGCTGATTTTCCACGCTCGCAAGCTCTTGCAACTCGGCGACGTAGAACTCTTCAAATGTCTTGATCCGCATATCGCTCCACTCCTTGTGGGAGCGGCGCCTTGGTCCGCCGCTCGCGCTAAGCTTCCTGGCGCCGAAGCGCCATTTTCCGGTTCCAATCAACGGCAAGACCGAAGGTTCCTGAAGGGCCGCCGCTCAGAGACAAGCGAGACGCTATCCCGTCAGCCCAAGTTTCTTGGCAAGCCCGATGCGTTGCAGCTTGCCGGTCGCTCCTTTTGGGATTTCCTTAAGAAAAACCAGCTTTCTGGGCGTCTTGAAATCGGCAATCCGCGAGGCGACGAAGTCCCGGATCTCGCGCTCGGTGGCGCTGGCGCCTTCGCGTAAGACGACAGCCGCGGCGACTTCTTCTCCGAGCTTATCGTGCGGCAGGGCGAAGGTGAGCGCTTGCTGAATCGCGGGATGATCCATCAGAACGTCGTCCACCTCGGCCGGCGAAATCTTCTCGCCGCCGCGATTGATGATCTCCTTCAGTCTCCCTGTGATGGTGAGGTAGCCATCATCGTCAAGCACGCCCTGGTCGGACGTGTGGAACCAGCCATGGGCGAAGGCTTCGGCATTGGCTTTCGGGTTCTTCTCATATCCCGCCGTAACGTTATCGCCGCGAATAACCACTTCGCCGGTCGTGTTAGCAGGCAGCAGATTGCCTGCCTCATCCATGATGGCGACTTCAGGGCCAGCCGCCACGCCAACCTTGCCGGGCTTGCGAGTGCCGGGCGGCAGGAGGTTACTCGCCATTTGATGGGTGGCCTCAGTCATGCCGTAGGACTCGATGACGGGCGCATTGAACGCAGCTTCGAGTTCAAGAAGCACCTGCCTCGGCAGGGAAGCGGACGAGGAGCGGATAAACCGGAAAGGATTTGCCCGAACCGCGGGCTCATTGCGACTCGCGCGCGAAAGAAGGGCTTGATGCATCGTGGGCACCGCGCTGTACCACGTTGGCTTCGCTTCCGATAACCATGTAAAGAAATGGAATGCATGGAATCCGGGCGTGCAAAACACGCTGCCGCCGGCCGCCACCGAGGCGAGTACGGTCGCGATCAGGCCGTGAATATGAAAAAGCGGCATGATGGAGAGGCATCGGTCGGAGGCCGTCAGGCTGAGTGTCTGGCCGATGTTCCAGGCTGAAGCACACAGATTTCTCTGGCTCAACGGCACGATCTTGGGCCGCGACGTCGTTCCGGACGTATGAAGCACAAGCGCAATAGTGTCGCCGGTCGCTTGCTCTCGCCGAACCGGCGCCTCGCCCTCCTCCCCGGCCAGGGTGAAGCTGCCCGCGCCCCGATCCGGATCGGGAGTGAGGCTCACGATCTTGACCCCGAGCTTTTTTGCGACCTCGATGGAAGGCGATGCGCTTCCCGCCTCGACGATAAGAAGTTTGGCGCCGAGATCCGAAAGATAGAACTCAAATTCCTCCGCCTTGTAGGAAGGATTGAGAGGCGCCGATGCCGCGTGGCTCGCCACGCTGAGAAAGGCCGCCGCCATCTCCGGTCCGTTCGGAAGCACGATGGCGACGCGGTCCTTGCTCCCGGCGCCAAAAGCCGAAAGCGCTTGCGCCGTTTCCTCGATTTGCTGCCGGAGCCGTTTGAACGTCATCGGCTTTGACGCGGGCGCCGCGATCGCGACCGCATCGTCAGTTCCAAAGGCCAAAACATCACGCAGAACAGTGTGCTTTTGCATCTTTGTCCCTTTGCTGAGGCATTCCCTACCTGTTGTAAGTCACATATCGCCTTCGGAGCGGCTTGAGAACGGCGATCGCCAATATGGCCGCTACTATGTTGAGGCTCGCGGCGGCATAGAATACTCCCTGCCATCCATAATTCATGGCGAGAACGCTCGTGGTGGGGACGAGCAGCGCGGCAGTCCCTTTAGCCGTGTATAACAGCCCGGCATTTGTCGCGGCGTATTTCGATCCGAAGATGTCGCCGCATAACGCGGGGAAGAGGCTATAGATTTCCCCCCAGGCGAAGAAGACGAGGCCGGTCAGGATGACGAACAGCACGGGGTCTTGCCCGAATTTGCCGAGTAGAAGAATGCCCACGCCTTCAAAGGCGAACGCAATAAACATCGTATTCTCTCGTCCGATACGATCGGAGATCCAGCCGAAGAAGGGGCGGGAGAAGCCGTTGAAAATGCGATCAAGGGTGAGCGCGAAGGGCAAAGCCGCAAGCGTAATGCCTGCAATCGTCACGGGGGTGTCGGCGATTTTGAAATCTGCCGCGATCGGCCCGAGCTGGGCGACGGCCATAAGCCCGCCGGCAGCCATCAAGACGAACATGAGGTACATGAGCCAGAACAGCGGCTCCCCCGCGACATCCAAGGGACCGTATTGCGGGCGTCCCGATTGAAGCGGCGTAGGATATTGGGCTTCGAGAACCTCCTGATCGGGACTGAAGAAAAACCAGCCGAGCACGAATAGGATCGCTCCTTGGGCGATGCCGAAATAAAGGAAAGCGGCCTTGTAGCCGAAATCAGGGGAGTGGATCATGTTATAGATCGGCGTGACTGTCAGGGCGGAGCCTACGCCGAAGCCCATGGCCGTGAGTCCGGTGGCGAGGCCTCGCTGGTCGGGAAACCATTTCAACGCATTGCCGACGCAGGTTCCATAAACCGCGGCTGCTCCTACTCCGCCGATGAAAGCGGCCAGGTAAAACATTCCCAGGCTCGCGGCATAGGCGTTCATCACCCAGGACGCGCCCACAAGCAGGCCACCGAAGACGATAAGAAAACGAGGCCCAATCTTGTCGACTGCATAGCCTTTGAAGGGAACGAGCCATGTTTCGGAGAGGACGAAAATGGTGAACGCGTATTGCAGGGCCTTCTTGTCGAAATGATAGGTCTCAACAATGGGGTTGACGAAAAGCGTCCAGCCATATTGCAGGTTCGCGATCATCGCCATGGAGATAATGCCGATGATAAGCTGAAAAGCGCGTACGCCGCCTGTGTATTGAACCTGAGACTGAACTATACTTTCGGTGGCGTCGCTCATGCTTTCCGCTGTACAAAAGAAAACCGGCCAAAAGATTTCTTTAGGATCGGGCCTTCTGCTGGCAACAGCAAGAAAAATGGAAGACGAATATGAATTTCTCAATCGTCGGCGCAGGAGCAATTGGCGGATTTCTTGGAGCAAAGCTTGCGCTTGCTGGGGAGAACGTTACTTTCATCGCTCGCGGCGCAAATCTCGAGGCCATCCGGCAAAATGGTTTCACGCTGATCGAGGAGGACGGAACGGAACGAAACGCCGCCTGCGCCGCCTCAGCTATAGGGGAAGCCGGGCCGCATGATTTCGTGCTTCTCGCGCTCAAAGCTCATCAGGTCACGCCAATCGCTAACGAGCTGCCGCGCCTCTTCAATGAACGCACGGCTGTCGTCACGTTGCAGAACGGGATTCCCTGGTGGTATTTCCATAGGCTGAAGGGTCCATTCGAAGGCCGTCCCGTCGCCGCCGCTTACCCGGATGGGCAGGTCGCAGCCGCTATCGGGGCGGATCGCGTCATCGGCACGGTCGTCTATCCGGCTGCGGAGCTTGTCGCGCCCGGAGTCGTGAAGGTCGTGGAGGGCAACCGTTTCAGCCTCGGCGAGCCGGACGGATCGAAGTCCGAGCGCATCCAGAGATTATCCGATGCCCTCTCCAAGGCCGGTTTCAAGGCCCCGATCAGCGCCGACATCCGCGCAGAGATTTGGCTGAAGCTCTGGGGGAATGTCACATTCAATCCGATCAGCGCGCTGACCCATGCAACGCTTGCCGACATCTGCAAGTTTCCCGAGACCCGCGCGCTCGCCTTCGCAATGATGGAAGAGACGCAAGCGGTGGCTGAAAAGCTCGGCGTAAGAAGCCGCATCAGCATCGAAAAGCGGATTGCTGGCGCTGAGGCTGTCGGCGCACACAAGACCTCGATGCTGCAGGATGTTGAGGCCGGACGTCCGCTTGAGCTTGAGGCTCTTGTCGGTTCGGTCATCGAGCTTGCCCGGCTGACCGATACGCCGACGCCGCATCTGGATGCGATCTATGCTGGCGGCCGCCTGCTCGCCAGGACCTTGAAGGATCAGAAAGGGCGGCTCGTTATTCAATCCGCGTAAGTTCAGATCGGCGCTTGCACAGCAGCTACTGCGTGATATTGGCAGCCGAAACGAAATCGGCGATCTCATCCGCGATGTGCGGCGCGAGGGGAACCGGCTTGGAATAAGCCGCCGTATTGACAGCAATGTCTGCGGATTTCACCACCTTGAAGAAATGGTTGGCATCCGGCAGGAGAACGAGCTTCGCCGCGGGCGCCGCCTGTTTCAGCCGCTTTGCATCGGCTATGCTGACCTGCAGATCGCGCTCGCCCTGAAGGATAAGGACCGGCTTATGAAACTCCGCTATCAGCCGGGCCGGATCGTAGGAAAACATGCTGATCAAAAAGCCCTGCACGGGGGAAGCAAACATCTGCTGAAGCGGGGGATCCAAGGTATAGACATTGGGGTGGCGTCCGGCTTCGAGCGCTTTAATCGTCGATGTTGCTTGCTGCAGCATGGGGCCGCCGCCCATAGCCGCCCGCAATTGTTCCCGCAGGACCTGCCCGACCGGCCGCCCCGGAGTAGCCAGCAAAATCAGACCGCATAAGTCGTCAGCATTTTGGCCCGATGCGAGCGCGACGAGGCCGCCTTCGCTATGGCCCGCCACCCACACACAAGGCACGCCCGTTTGTTCGCGGATGACCTTGGCCCAGGCGTGAACGTCGCTGGCATAGTCGCTTATCGTGACGGCGTTGGCATCGGCCATGGCGCGTGAACTGCCAAACATGCCGCGTTTGTCGATCCGGACGGTCGTAAGGCCCTTACTGGCAAGGCCTTCGGCAAGGCGCTTGTAAGGCGAGCCTTTCACACCGAGCCTGTTGTTGCCATCGCGGTCGGTGGGACCCGAGCCAGGGATGATCAGAATAGAAGCGGTGCTTGTTTCTGGCCGGAGCATGACCCCGCTAAGCGCGCCAGCATGGAGATTTGCTTCAGTCGTAACGGGCGCCGCATGTGCGGCAATTGCATAGAAAAAAACAACTAAGACTGTTATACGCATACTCTGTTCTTCGATTGTTTCGTTGCAACCGAAGTTGTTGCTCGCTTTCTAATGTGCCTTTTCAATGGCATTTGCGGTTGTGACCATTTCTGACAAATCCTTGGGCCTCACGAGCGTCTCCGAATTGCCGTGCAAGCGCGTTGCAATTTGGGCGCCAATTCGCAGACAGGACACTAGGACGCCCCGCGGATAAGGCGTACTAGCAACTTATTGATTCTAGTACAGCTTAGCCGAGGCAAATTCGCTTGAGCGCTCGCGGCTATTGGGGGGCGAACTTGCCTCGGGCTGTACTAGGATGAGATCACATCGCCTTGGGGGCGCCGAACTGACGGCTCGGCTCGGCGCGCTGGAAAGCTTCCAATTGCTCGCACCTGGCCATAATGCGATTGATTGTCGGAATATCGGGCACGTCGATCTTGAACACCCGGGCGACCGCGATAACGCTCGCGAGGCATATGTCAGCGATGGTGACGTTGTCGCCATGAGAGAATGCGCCCGTGGCCTTCTCGGTTGCAAGCCGATATTCGAGGGCCTGAAGGCCGGTCGTGAACCAATGGATTTGCCACGCGCGCCAGGCGGCGTCGTCAAACTTGCCCTCTGCCGTCAGATACTTCCTGATTCTGGGCGTGATGAGCGGGTGGGTGTCTGCGACCATCATCGCGGCGAGCGAGCGCACGCGCGCCCGGGCGAAGGCGCCCTCAGGCAGGAGCGGCGGGATGGGATGGATGTCCTCGAGATATTCGAGGATGGCGAGCGATTGCGTGATGGGCGCGCCGTCGCTGCCGGGCCCATGATCGATAAACGCCGGAAGGGCGCCGAGCGGGTTGATCTTGAGAAATGCCTCGCTGCGATTCTCGCCAGCGTCGACATTGATATTCCGCTCCTCTGCGGAGAGCCCTTTGAGATTGAGCGCGACGCGGACCCGGTAGGTTGCGGATGTCCGCCAGAAGGAGAAAAGCTCGAAGCGTTGGATCGCTGTCATAGAGGCCTCGCCTGATTGTGCCGCTGATCGAGCATCGCAACATTACCTGTGGGCAGCATCCGGCCGATCGGCTACATTTCATATCATGTCTTCACACGATCACGACGATCGATCGGCATCGTCCGATATCGAGCTGCGCGTTCGGGCGCTCGAAACCCTTTTGATCGAGAAGGGCTATGTCGAAGCTGCGGCCCTCGACCGCATCGTCGAGGCGCACGAGACCAGGATCGGCCCGCATATCGGCGCGCGCATCGTCGCCAAAGCCTGGAGCGATGCGGCGTTTCGGCGGGCGCTGCTCGACGACGCAACCAAGGCCGCTGCGCCCTTTGCTCATGAGGGCCGGGTCGGCGATCATCTGGTTGCAGTCGAGAACACATCTGAGACGCATAATATGGTCGTTTGCACGCTGTGCTCCTGCTATCCGTGGGACGTGCTCGGCCTGCCGCCGGTGTGGTATAAGTCCGCGCCCTATCGCTCGCGCGCGGTGAAGGAGCCACGGGCGGTGCTCGCCGATTTCGGCGTAACGCTGCCGGAGAGGACCCGAATCCGCGTGTGGGATTCGACCGCCGAGACGCGGTTCCTTGTCGTGCCGATGCGGCCGGGAGGGACGGAAGGCTGGAGCGAGGAGAAACTCGCCATGCTGGTGACGCGGGACTCCATGATCGGCACGGGGCTCCCAAAGAATCCCGGTGAGCTTCTCTGATGGACGGCATTCACGATATGGGGGGAATGGATGGCTTCGGGCGCGTCGAGCCCGAGTCGGAGGAGCCCGTCTTCCATGAAAACTGGGAGGGCCGGGTGCTGGCGATGAATCGCGCCATCGGCGCATCCGGTGTCTGGAACATCGACGAAGGGCGTTTTGGCATCGAGCGGCTCGAGCCGCAGACCTATCTTGCC
>JBAVVQ010000743.1:0-2580 GCA_049697375.1 Rhodomicrobium sp. | reverse complement strand
GCATGACGCCCGATCAAGCCTACTACGGAGCACAGAGCTTGCCGCCAGTCCGCTTGGCGGCCTAACACTGGCAGATGTTCCACTTATCGAAGCGGGAAAACTGTCCGAACAACCGGGGCCACGTCAGAATATACCAGTAGGGCGGCTCCATATAGGGCAGCTTGTCCTGAAGGCTAACCGCGGCTTCTGCAAATTGTCTCGCTCCTGGGAAATCACCGCGTGCGGCAGCCGCCTTGGCGCGCACAACCTTTTCCGCAATCTCTAGAATGCCGCGGGCGGGGACGTTGGCTTGCTCAAGGGGGCTCAGATCGCCCGATAGAATATCGCGGATGGCGCCAGCTTCCTGATCCGCTTCCTCCGACTTTCCCATTAAAGAAAATGCGATTCCCCGGGCATATCGTCAGGAGGCAGCCACGAGTGGCAGTTTCTCGCTTGGGGAGGGAAGCGCCAGGATCGTTTGGGGATCACTGAACTGCGCGTGGATGAAGTAGGGCGCCTGCTTGATGGGTTGCGCGGCGGGGATCGCGAGCGCCGCCTCATCCGGGATGAGGCGGCGCGAGTTTGTCTTCGGATCTGAGCGCGGGCTCACCCTGCCCCGCCATAAGCGCCGCGGTCATTTCGAAATGGATATTATGCGGATAGTACATGGCGGGGTAAGGCCCTTGCACGCCCGGATTCGCGGCCAGATAGCGCTCGTCGCTCGCGGCGGCATCCTTGTTCACCTCAAGCACGTCTTTGTACCGGCCGAGGCGCAAATAGATGTGCGCGGGCATGTGCAGGAGGTGTCCCGCATCTGGCGCCGCGCCTCTCAGCCGGTCGGCGTAGGGTTCGGCGCGCTGTGGCCGGTCCGAGGCTTCCACGAGGTGGATATAATAGTGGATCGCGGCGATATGGTTGGGAACTGTCGCGAGGGCGCCCTCAAGCAGTCCCAGGGCCTTCGCGGTGTGCTCCTTCGGGGTGCGGCCCGAGTCAAGCCAATAGTCCCAGGGAGAGAGCAGCATGAGCGATTCCGCAGCAAGCGCGGCAATGTCAGGATCGTCCGGAAAGGACCGGGCCACCCCCTCCATCGCTTCTGCATATGTCCGGTCAAGTTCGGCGCGTTCGCCAGGCTCAGCGTAACGCACAAGCATTGCTGCGGCGAGCGCCTGTTCCTTGGCTGAGGCTTTCGTCGCCTTGCCGACGGCCCTTTCGGCGGCGGCGCGTGCAAGCGGCGCAGCCGCCGCCTCCATCGGCAGGTTCAGGTTCGGCCCCAGCACATAGGCCTCGCCCCAAAAGCACATGGCGCAATCGGGATCGAGAGTCTGCGCCTCGCGAAAGGCGCGTAATGCTTCGAGGTGATTGAAGCCATAGGCGTAAATCAGGCCCTGATTGAAAAATGCGCGCGCCTCCTCCCTTTCCGCGGTGATGCCGTAATGATGATTGCCAAGGCCAGTAGCGCGGCTGGGCGAAGGCAGGCCGGTAAGATCGAACCACGGTTTCGCCGATTGCTCAGGCGGATGGGTGGCGTGCGGATTGAATGGTTTGGTCTCGGTCCTCTCTATCGGACCGGCGCTCTTTGCCTCTGCGAACGTCCCGTTACCTTGCGCGCCAGCGTGTACGGGAAGCAATACCGCCAGGGTAAATAAGCCCAGATGGGTGGCCCATCGCATGGCCGGCTCCTGTCCTTTGGGCATTACTGATAGTGCTCTAACATGACCTCATACATGGGCATATTCCAGGGCTGAGGTTCGGTTATCCGCAACCGGCTGAAGGTCTACAGCGTCCAAGCCGGGCAACCAAGCGAAACCAGAACTGGAACGTTCATTGGTCCCTCCACCAATATAAAGCCACGTTCATGCTAGCGCGCTTACAAGACGCAAACTATAGTAGTCAAGCTTTCAATAATCACTTCATCAACACAACATGAGCTTGCGTTAATAGATATCGACGTCCAATTAAATTGACTTGAGCTTACTTATGACCCAGAGGGAAACCCAAAAGGGGCTACATCGGAACCATTGACGTCAATTTTAGAAAGGATACCTCATGAATGTCAGGCCCGATCCGACCTTCCATGCGTCCCCAAAACTGGCAATGGAAGCTCCCCCTGAGAATTTCGCTTTCGTCCTGATGCTGAGCCCTGACTTTTCAAAACCGGATGCTCTGGCGGTGATCGACGTAAAGCCCGGGTCGCCCGACTTTGGCAAGATCGTTCACACAGTCACGATGCCTTACAAGGGGGACGAGTTTCACCACTTCGGCTGGAACGCCTGTTCGTCTGCGCTGTCGCCGCTGACGGGGCACGCCTTCCTTGAGCGGCGCTATCTGATTATCCCGGGCATCCGCTCATCCCGGATTTACGTCGTCGATACTAAGCCCCATCCCACCGAGGCCAAGATCCACAAAATCATCGAGCCGGAGGAGGTCTTCAAAAAGACGGGATACTCCCGGCCCCACACCGTCCATTGCGGGCCGGAAGGCATTTACGTCAGTACGCTCGGCGGCGGCGGAAAGGACGGCGCCGAAGGCCCTCCCGGCGTCTTCATCATGGATTGCGAGACCTTCGACATTCTGGGCCGCTGGGAGATCGACCGTGGTCCC
>JBAVVQ010000742.1:0-1869 GCA_049697375.1 Rhodomicrobium sp. | reverse complement strand
CTCCTGACCGACCTCTATCAGCTTGCCATGACGCAAGCGTACATCGAGCACGGCAAGACAGGCACGGCGGTCTTTGAGTTCTTCGCGCGCAAGCTTCCGCCTAGCCGTGGTTTTCTCATCGCAGCCGGGCTGGAACAAGCTCTCGATTTTCTTGAAGATTTCAGGTTTTCCTCGGAGGACATCGAGTGGCTCGCCAAGACGAGGCGTTTCGACAGCAATCTTTTGAATTACCTCTCGGACATGCGCTTCACGGGCGATGTTCACGCCATAGCGGAGGGGACGATCTTCTTTCCTGATGAGCCCATTCTAAGGGTGACGGCGCCCTTGCCGGAAGGGCAAATGGCCGAGTCACGGCTGATCAATATCCTGCATTTTCAAACCCTCATCGCCTCGAAAGCGGCTCGCCACATCCTGCTGGCTCCCGGTAAATTGCTTGTCGACTTCGGCTTCAGGCGCGCGCATGGCGCGGAGGCTGGCTTGATGGCCGCCCGCGCGAGCTTCATCGCCGGTTTCGCAGGGACAGCCACGGTTCTCGCCGGCGAACTTTTCGACATCCCACTTTACGGCACGATAGCCCATTCCTTCATCGAAGCCTTCGAAGACGAAGCCGCCGCCTTTCTCGCCTTCGCAGAGTCGAGGCCCAAGGATCTCACTCTCTTGATCGACACCTACGACACCGAAGCCGCCGCAAGAAGGATCGTCGAGCTTTCTAAAAAACTCGAAGAAAAAGGCATTTCAGTTGGCTCTGTCAGGCTCGACAGCGGCGATTTCGTCCAGCTTTCCAAAAGCGTTCGGCGCATCCTGGATGAGGGCGGCCTCGCAGCCGTCAAAATCTTCGGAAGCGGCGGCATCGACGAGGCCGAACTCATCCACTTTCGCGAGAGCGGCGCCCCAATCGATGGGTTTGGGATCGGGACAAGCCTGACGACATCCATCGATCTTCCCGCGTTCGATTGCGCTTACAAACTCCAGGAATATGACGGCCTGCCCCGCCGGAAACACTCTTTCGGCAAAGCGACGTGGCCTGGGCGAAAGCAGGTTTGGCGGAGTTACGAATCGGATGGCCGGATGACCGGCGATATCATCACGCTTGAGGGCGATCCCCAGCCCGGCGAGCCGCTCCTGCAGCCTGTTATGAAAGCGGGCCGCCGCATCGGCCCAGCGCCCACATTGGCCAAGATCAGGGAGCGAGCTGCACGCGAACTGGAGAGACTACCAGAACCGCTGCGCCGTCTTGATCCGCAGGCGTCCTACCCCATAACGATATCGGAGCCTCTGCGGCGGTTGACCGAGGAAACCGATCGCCGCCTCGCCCAACTTGGAGCAAAGGTTTCATGATCGGCAATATCGAAATCGGCAAATCCGACGTTCTGCTCGTGGTGGACATCCAGAACGACTTCTGCGGAGGAGGGGCCCTTGCCGTTCCTAGGGCCGACGAGATCGTCCCCCTCCTCAATCGCCTTGCGCGCGTGTTCGAGCACGTTGTCCTGACGCAGGACTGGCACCCGCCCGGCCATCACTCATTTGCATCCACGCATAAAGGCCGGCGTCCCTTCGAGACGATAGAGGCCTCCTATGGGCCGCAGATCCTTTGGCCCGATCACTGCGTCCAGGGCACGCGCGGCGCGGAAATTCACGCCGCGCTCGATATTCCCCACGCCGAGCTGATCCTGCGCAAGGGCTTCCATCCCCAGATCGATTCCTATTCGGCGTTCCTCGAAAACGACCACAAGACTCCCACAGGGCTGGCTGGATATTTGCGCGAACGCGGCCTCGCCCGCGTCCACATCGCAGGCCTCGCGCTGGATTTTTGCGTTCGCTACTCCGCCGAGGACGCCCATCGGAGCGGCTTCAGTCTTGTCGTGTTGG
>JBAVVQ010000741.1:0-5319 GCA_049697375.1 Rhodomicrobium sp. | reverse complement strand
ATGCTGGCCACCGTGCGTCCGGCTGCGATGGAGAGGACGGCCGTTTGAGGCCCCGCATAGGGCGCAACCTCATCCAACACCTTCGCCATGATTTGCGGCTTTACAGCCAGAACGAGAACGCTCGGCGTCGAGGAAGGCTGATCTGCGATCCCGTTTTCCTTCAGCAACGCCGCCATATCCGGCGACGGCTGAGGCTCCTTCACCGCTAACGAGGCAGCAGGAAAGCCTGCCGCAAGCCATCCGCGAAGCAGCGCGCCGCCCATGCGGCCGGCGCCGATAAGAAAGATCGAAGGGTTATCGTTGCCTCCGCTCAAGCCTGACCCTCGGTCTCGAACATGGTGCCCGCCAGCGCGTCCTCGGCGCGTTTACCGGCCCAGACAACAAACTGGAAAGCCTGATAATACCGTTCGCACGTGTCGAGCGCGGCCTGGAGCAACGCCTCGCATTGCTTCGCGGTCGGCTCCGCGCCGTTCAGCATCAGCCCCTGGCGATAAAGGAGCAACCCTTCGGACGACCATATGTCGAAGTGGCCCAGCCACAACTGCTCGTTGATAAGCACAAGGAGACGGTAGATTTCTGTCATCCGGTTGCGAGGCACCTTGAAGTCGAAAGCGCACGCCATGTGCAGGCTTTCCAAGTCATCACGCCAATTGAACGAGATATGATAATCGCACCACGAACCTGCCACCGACACAGTCAACTCGTCTTCACTCGAACGCTCGAAGACCCAGTCCTGCAAACAGGCGATATGCTCCATAAGATCGACAGGGTGTGAGACACGATTGTAATCCTGTTCCTGTCCGGCAGCAGTCATCCGCATTTCCCCTCTGATGCCGCAGCAAATTCTCCGGACAGGCCATTCGGTCGCAACGCTTCATCTGCCCGGGTTTTGCCGCATCAAGTCTCATCAGGCTATGGAGTGATCCGCAGGATTTGCGCAATCGATCCGCAACTTTCTCCACGGGGAAAACCGCTGCGAGTTGACAATAGTGGCCACAGTGTTGCCGAGGGGTTCGCAAAAGGCGGCACAACCTAGGCTTGTTGCGCCGTCCCGCCTTGCGTACGGCCCAATGCGGCCTCAAGCTCAGCAACTCGCTTCGCCAGCTTCTCGTTTTCTTCACGCGCCTTCAAAGCCATGGCCTTTACCGCCTCGAACTCTTCGCGCTGAGGGAGATCCATGCTTCTGAAAAAGCGCTCGGCCTGACTGCGCGCGGCGGTTTCGACTTCGGAGCGCACGCCTTGGGCTGCGCCAGCGGCGTCGGTCATGAACTTCGCGATCTCGTCGAAAAAACGGCCTGTGGTCTGCGTCATGGATCGATATCCTCGTGAGTTTAGTGTGGCGTCTCGCAATTGCCTACCACCTTCGCGGCGAGCTCTTATAGGCAATTGCGAGACATAAGCCACGCTAGATATTTGTTTTTGCGAGTGTCCCTTTGTCTTCGAATTGGCGTGCGAGCGCGCTGCAAGTTGGGCGGCAATTCGGAGACAGGACACTTACGTCTGCGCCAAACTAATCATTGCGGCGGGCTCCCGCAAGCCGACGCAGAGCACTGTTGCATTTGACGCAGATCGCCGGGCCGTCACTCTCTTCTTCAGCGTCATCCAATATTGAGAACTTATTCCCATTCAAAAGACAGTAGAATTTCACAAAAGCTACCTTAGAATTGATCTAATTTAAAAAGAAAAACATTGCCAACAGCAAACTGAACAGCTACTTATAAGTAAATCTTCTAGTTCTGTTTCAAACAAGCAAGAGTAAACACTAACGGCGATGCGCTTTCATTACCAGGAACAAACCGCGCATCGGGGAGAAAGAAGGGATGAATCTAAGAATTGCCGGCATCGCCGTCTTTGCCATGTGCAGCATGGCGACCGCGGCGTCTTGCAAAGAGTACCCGATCGGGGAAGCTCAGGAAAAAGGGGGCATGCACATCTCGGCGGTCTATCTTCAGCCCATCGAAATGGACCCCCCCGGCATGATGCGCGACGCGAAGGACTCCGACGTCCATCTTGAGGCGGATATCAAGGCGGCTAAAGGCAATCCGAACGGATTTGCCGAGGGCGATTGGATGGGCTACCTGCACGTCGGCTACGAGTTGGTCAAGCTCGATGACAATAAGACCCTAAAGGGCGAATTCATGCCGATGGTGGCTAACGACGGCCCCCACTATGGCGACAATGTCAAGCTCCTCGGACCGGGCAAATACAAACTGACACTTACCATCTCCCCGCCGGGTGACCATTTTGGCAGGCATGTAGACAAGGAAACGGGCGTGGGTCCGTGGTTCAAAACCTTCAGCGTCGACTATGAATTCGTTTATGCCGGGACCGGAAAGAAGGGCGCGTACTGATGAAAAGGGCGGCGCTCGTTGGCATTCTTGCCACTCTTTGCGTTGGCATGCCATTGCAAGGCCATGCCGCCGACGAGCCCGTCTTCAACATCGAAATGAACGATGGCGTCATCACGCCCTCGCGGATCGAGGTGCCGGCGAAAACGAGGTTCAAGATCATCATAAGGAATACCGGGAAGATGCCTGCCGAATTCGAGAGCATGGAGCTTCGCAAGGAGGTCGTCATTCCGGCCGGCGGAGAAGCGCCGCTCATCATTCGGACGCTCGACGCCGGCGAATACAAGTTCTTCGACGATTTTCAGCCGAGCGCCCCTCCGGCGCTGTTGGTCGCGAAATGAGGCATGCCCGGCCGCTCCTGATAGCGGTTACGGTGACTAGCGCGGTGTTTGTTTCCTCGGGGTCGTCTTGCAAACCCCGCGCCTTTTTTGATGATCGGGCCGTGAAAGATACGGCTCGCGCTATGACTGGAATGTGGTTCCATGGTTGATCTTCTCGTCCGCGCCCGCGAAAGAGCGTATGACGAAGGCGGTTCGATCCAGCCCTCGCCAGACCGCGCCGATCGCTGGCTGGCCGCGGCGGGCGACTGGCTCATGCGGCGCCAGCGGACGATCCAGGCCATTCAATGGGTTGTCGTCGCCGTCTATGCCTTTATGGTCATCGTTCCGGCCTTTCTGCCGCCGCCGCAACGCGCCGCACATATCTGGACCAATCTCACGCTTTTCGCGCAGTTCGTCTTCTGGGGCATCTGGTGGCCATTCGTGCTCCTGAGCATGGTCCTTGTCGGCCGTCTCTGGTGCGGGCTGCTCTGCCCCGAAGGCTCGCTATCGGAACTGGCGAGCCAGCATGGCCGGGGCCGCTCTATACCGCACTGGATGAAATGGAAGGGATGGCCCTTCGTCGCCTTTGTCTGCACAACCGCTTACGGCCAGTTCGTCAGCGTCTACCAATATCCAAAACCTGTCCTCCTGATCCTCGGCGGCTCCACGCTTGCGGCCATAGCCGTGGGTTATTCCTTCGGGCGGGGGAAGCGGGTCTGGTGCCGCTATCTGTGCCCCGTCAATGGCGTGTTCAGGCTTCTTGCGAAGCTCGCTCCCGTTCACTTCCGGGTCGATCACGAGGCCTGGGACCGCGCGCCGAAACCGCCTGCTAGCACGCGGCTCAACTGCGCGCCGCTGGTTCCCGTGCGGACCATGCAGGGAGCCGCCAACTGTCATATGTGCGGGCGATGCAGCGGCTTTCGCGGGGCCGTGACGCTGGCGCGGCGCTCTCCCGGCCAGGAAATCGTGCACATCACGGGGGCTGAGCCAAAACCCTGGGAAACGTGGCTTATCGCATTCGGCATGATGGGGCTTGCCACAGGCGCATTTCATTGGGCGTCGAGCCCCTGGTTCATCGCCGGCAAGCAGGCCGCCGCGGAATGGCTCATCAATCGCGGCATCCTGTGGCCCGTCACAGCGCAGGCGCCCTGGTGGGTTCTCACCAGCTATCCCGAACAGAACGACGTGATGACCCCGTTGGATGGAGCGGTGCTCTTCGCGTATCTCCTTGCGGCCGCATTAGCGATCGGGGGAACAGTGCTCCTTTTCGTCTGGGCCGCAAGCCGCATCGTCGGCGGTGAAAACCGTTGGGCGCGCTTTCACCATCTCGCGCAAAGCCTGATCCCCATCGCGGGGTGCGGCGTGTTCCTGGGGCTCTTCGCCTTGACGACCACCATGCTGCATGTGGAGGGACTCACCGTGCCCCTTATCGCCACGGCGCGGTCTTTGCTGATGGCGGCGGCAGGCCTGTGGTCCATTGTCCTTGCATGGCGCATTTGCGGCCTATATGCCCCGAACCGGGGCGCGCGCTTCGCCGCATCCGGCTTCATGGCGTTGGCCGCCATCGTGGGGTTTGCGGCCTGGGCTGCTCCGTTCTAAACATTCGGGGCGTCTTGGCGCATCGGCCATTCCTCTGCTAAGAGGGCGCAAAAGCGATGCTCCACGAGGCTTCCATGGACCTGATGGCGATTGCGTTCCCTTTTAACGATCCGGTGGCGGTCAAGCTCGGGCCGCTCGCGATCCGGTGGTACGGCCTCGCCTACATGGCCGGACTGCTCCTCGGCTGGCTCTACATGCGGCGGCTTTGCTCCGACGAACGCCTGTGGGGCGGACCGAGCCCGATGCGCCCCGAGCAAGCCGACGACTTTCTCTTCTGGGCGACCCTTGGCACGGTGATCGGAGGGAGGCTCGGCTTCTTCCTCTTCTATGAACCCGCTATGCTGTTCAGCCACCCGCTCCAATTCTTCCGGATTTGGGAAGGCGGGATGGCCTTCCATGGCGGGATTTTGGGCGTGGGCCTCGCCATCTGGCTGTTCGGGCGGCGCAATCGCATTCCCGTCCGCTCGCTGATGGACCTGTCGGCCGCCGTCGTGCCTTTCGGCTTGTTCTTCGGCCGCATCGCCAACTTCATCAACGGCGAGATCTATGGCCGCCTCTCCGGCGTCCCCTGGGCGGTGGAGTTCCCCGCTCGCGTGCTCGCCAAGGGCGATGCGTTTGGCCCGCGCCATCCGACCCAGCTCTACGAGGCGGCTCTCGAAGGCGCCGTCATGTTCTTCCTTCTGCGCTATTTCACGCACAGCCGCCTGTCTCTTCGTTCCCCGGGGCTAACGACCGGCGTCTTCCTCATGGCCTATGGCGTCTTCCGCATCGTCGCCGAATACTTCAAGCAATGGGACATGGCGCAATTCTTCACCACGGCGCACTTCTCGGAAGGCGTGGTCTATTCCCTGCCGATGATCGCGCTTGGCGCATATCTCGCCGCGACCGCAAAACCGCTGCGGTCGCCAAGACCCGCGGCGCATCAGGCGGCGGCGAGGGCAAGCATTGCGGCGAAAGATAAGGCGGTTTTGTCGTATCGCGTGGCGATGCGCCGGAAGTTTTTAATCTTGTTGAAGAAACGCTCGACAAGGTTCCGGTCTTGATAGACATCT
>JBAVVQ010000740.1:0-2334 GCA_049697375.1 Rhodomicrobium sp. | reverse complement strand
AGGCGCCGGCGGCGGGCAACGGCGAGATGGCCGTTATTTTCCGCCGGCCGCCTGGGGCGCCCTTTGCATCGCCAACAAAATAACGGCCCTACGCCGTCCTCCGCTTCGCTTCGGCCTCGGGCGCTTTCGCGCACCCGCGGTGCAGCCTCCGCCCGCGCCTCTGGCGAGAGCCTCGCCATCAAGGCCGCGAAAGGCGGCCTCCAAACTTGAGGAGGACCACATGGCGAACACTTTCCCCGAAGACGACGAACCCGCCCACGAAAGCTCGGCGACAGCCCGAGCGCTCGAAGAACTGGCGCTCTACAACCGTGCTCCGGCGGGCGAAATCGATCCGCGCCCTCTGCCGGGCGGCGACCAGGCCGAATGCGCCATTGCCGCCATATTCGAAACCTTGACCGGCATGTTTCAGGACACCTGCCTCGAACCCGACCTCGACGCCATCCTTTGGTCGTTCACCGAGCTGTTCCACAAACTCGCCGCGAAGGCGGACCGTCAGCTCGACGAGAACGAGGACCGTCAGAAGCGTTCGGCGCAAGAACAAGACGGCTCCGAAATCCGCTCGGTCGAACTTGAGGCGCTCATCCGCGAAGGCCAGGCCCTCCTCGATCGCCATCAGGCTCTCGAACAGTTCCGCGATCTCGCCGCCTCCCATTACGAAGCCGAAACCGGCTCCGCCTGGCGGCCCCGCGCGGGCAGCCTCATCAGCCATCGCACCATGACCGCCGCGGTCATCGACAGCCGCGAGTTCCTTGCCGCCCGCCGCCGCTCTCAAAACGAGCTGTTGCTTCCGAAAGGCCCCAAGATCGCCTTCTCCGGCGGAACCGATTGCAACGACCACACGCGCATCTGGGCCGCTCTCGACAAGATCCACGCCAAGCATCCGGACATGGTTCTCATCCACGGCGGAACCTCGAAAGGCGCCGAGAAAATCGCCGCGCTGTGGGCCGATAAACGCAAGGTCTCGCAAATCGCCTTCAAGCCCGACTGGGCCAACGACGGCAAAGCCGCGCCGTTCAAGCGCAACGATCGGATGCTCGAAATCCTCCCCGCCGGCGTCGTCGTCTTCCCGGGCTCCGGCATCACCGGCAACCTCGCGGACAAAGCCAAAAAGCTCGGAATTCCCGTCTTCGATTGCCGATAATCGCGAAGCGTCCGCGGAAGCTGAGTTCGATTCTCAGCTTTCGCTTTTGCGACAGCTCTGTTCTCAGTGGCCCCGCGTCGGGAACCGGCGTATGGCGGCAAAACCGCGCTGGATGTCTCCTATGTGAGTCTTACAGTCCTTCGAAAATGATGAACGTCGCAGCCTGACCCCGAGCGGACGAAGTGGGGACAGCGCCTGGCGTTGTCCCGCCACGGCCGCTTTCGTATTCTGACCACCGGACATGGTAGGGATGCCAGGAAACTGGGCCAGGAGGGGATCACATGATTCGCGTCGCGACAGTTCTGCGTTGGGTTCGCAGCTCGGTCCGGACCTACAGGGTGCAGCTGGCACTATGCCTGAGAGTAACGGTTGCCGCTGTTTCAACCTTGGTGCTTGCGCAGGCACTGCAGTTCCCCCTTTATCTATGGATAGTGTTGACGGCGGTGATCCTGACACAGGTCAGTTTCGGCCGCTCACTAAAGGCGACGATCGATTATTTGATTGGAACGCTTGGAGGCGTAATCTATGCTGGTGCGGTGGGTGTGCTTGTGCCCCACACCGATGAGCCTTCGCTTGCCGCGGCGCTTGCGATCGCCGTTGCTCCTGTCGCCCTGCTTGCAGGGATCAGGCCTGCCTTCACCGTTGCGCCCTTCACTGCGGTCTTGGTGATCTTGGCGCCAACGGTCACCCATATTAGCCCCATCGAGTCAGCATATTACCGGCTGCTTGAGGTCTTGCTTGGCGGTGCGACTGCGCTAGCTGTTTCGTTTCTGGTGTTCCCAGCGCGCGCCCATGATCTGACTATCGAAGCCGCGGCCAGGATGCTCGATCTGCTCGCACAGGCTTTGCGCGAGCTGCTTGCAGGTTTGACCGGGGGCCATCCTGTAACCGCGATTGATCGCATCCAGAACCGTGTTGGCGCGGTATTCGCGGATTTGGCGACAATGGGCGCGGAGGCAAATCGTGAGCGAATAACATACCTCGCCGGGGCACCGGACCTCGGACGGCTTCTGCGCACGCTGCTCAGGCTGCGCCACGACCTCGTCATGATTGGCCGGGCTGTTGTTGAGCCGCTTCCCGAGGCTTGCCAGACGCGTCTTGGGCCCGCGGTTCAGTCCGTCGCCGATGCGGCGGCTTATTATTTGGAGGAAAGCGCCGTTTCTCTTCTAGCGCGGCGCGCCGCGCCGCCGATC
>JBAVVQ010000739.1:0-2133 GCA_049697375.1 Rhodomicrobium sp. | reverse complement strand
CTTTGTATGCTTTCGACTTGGCCTCCGCGGTATTCGGCGCAAGCGTCGGCGCCGCAAGCAGCGCGGTCGCCGCCGCGAGGGTGAGTATTCTTCCTAAAGTCATTGGATTTCCTCATGAGGAAGCTGGCCTGCAATCAACTTAGGGAGAAGGCTGCGGGCAGCAAGACCCACGAGGCATGCGGCGATCAATTCGCATCCATTTTCAGGTCGGCGATGAAAGCATCCTGGGGGATCTCGACGCGGCCGAACTGCCGCATCTTCTTCTTGCCTTCCTTCTGCTTGTCCAAGAGCTTCCGTTTGCGGGTGATGTCGCCGCCATAGCACTTCGCGGTGACGTCTTTTCGCAGCGCCGAGAGTGTTTCGCGCGCGATGATCTTCGCGCCGATCGCCGCCTGAATTGGGATCTGGAACAAATGGCGGGGGATCAGCTCCTTCAGCTTCTCGCACATCATTCGCCCCCGCGTCTCCGCGCGGGCTTTGTGCACGATGATTGAGAGTGCGTCCACTGGCTCGGCGTTCACCAGGATCTGCATTTTCACGAGATCGCCCTCGCGGTGGCCGATGAGCTGGTAATCGAAACTCGCATAGCCGCGCGAGACCGATTTCAGCCGGTCATAAAAGTCGAACACCACTTCGTTCAGCGGTAGCTCATAGACCACCATGGCGCGGCTGCCGGCATAGGAAAGATCGATCTGCCGCCCGCGTCGATCTTCGCACAGCTTGAGAACAGCCCCGAGATACTCGTCGGGAACAAGAATCGTCGCCTTGATCCAGGGCTCCTCCATGCGGTCGATTTTCACCACATCGGGCATGTCAGCCGGGTTATGCAGTTCGATCATTTGCCCGTCCGTCATGTAGAGATGATAGATCACGCTCGGGGCGGTTGTGATAAGGTCAATGTTGAACTCGCGCTCCAGCCGCTCGCGGACGATTTCGAGGTGGAGCAGACCCAGAAAGCCGCAGCGGAACCCGAAGCCCAGCGCGGCGCTCGTCTCCATCTCATACTGGAAGCTGGCGTCGTTGAGGCGTAACTTCGCCATCGCGTCGCGCAGGTCTTCGAACTGAGACGCATCAACAGGGAACAGGCCGCAGAAGACTACTGGTTGTACCGGTTTGAAACCGGGCAAGGCCTTGGCGGCTGGCCGTTTCTCTTCCGTGACGGTATCGCCCACGCGCGTGTCCGCCACTTCCTTGATCGCGGCGGTGAAAAATCCAACTTCGCCTGGGCCAAGCACGTTGAGCATTTCCTGCTTCGGCCGGAAGATGCCCACACGGTCGACCGGGTGAACGGCGCCCGTCGACATGAGCTTGATACGCGCGCCCTTTTTCAGAAGCCCATCCACTACGCGGACGAGCACCACGACGCCGAGATAAGGGTCATACCAGCTGTCGATCAGCATGGCTTTCAGCGGAGCCTTCGCGTCGCCCTTTGGCGGGGGCAGCCGGTTCACGACCGCTTCCAGCACCGCATCCACGTTGAGGCCTGTTTTTGCCGAAATCTCCACCGCATCGTGAGCGTCGAGGCCGATCACATCCTCGATCTGCTGCTTGATGCGTTCCGGTTCGGCGGCCGGAAGATCGATTTTGTTCAGGACAGGGACGATCTCGTGATTGTTGTCGAGCGCCTGATAGACGTTTGCAAGAGTTTGCGCTTCGACGCCCTGGCTTGCGTCGACCACGAGGAGCGAGCCCTCGCACGCAGCCAAACTGCGGCTCACCTCATACGCGAAGTCCACATGTCCTGGCGTGTCCATCAGGTTGAGCTGATAAAGCTCGCCATCCTTCGCACGGTAATCGAGCCGGACGGTCTGTGCCTTGATCGTGATCCCGCGCTCTTTCTCGATCTCCATATTGTCGAGAACCTGAGTCTGACCCGCCATTTCGCGGTCGGACATGCCGCCGCAAAGCTGGATGAGCCTGTCCGCAAGCGTCGATTTGCCGTGATCGATATGCGCAACGATGGAGAAATTTCGGATGTGCGCAAGTGGCGTCACGCCTTTTGAGGCGGGATCGCGGGCGGCGTCTTCAGTGGTCAGGACAGTGGTCATTGCGCCTTACATAATGGAAAATGAGGCTCGCCGGAAGCGGTGCGCTCTCTTTTGGCGCAGCCTCCGCTAAGACCGGTTTATGCTA
>JBAVVQ010000738.1:0-4416 GCA_049697375.1 Rhodomicrobium sp. | reverse complement strand
TGCATTGCCGGTAGGCTCCTGGCCGAGGCGCCGTGCCGTTTCCTTGTTGTGCAGAAAATTCTTCAGCACGCCTTTCTCGATGATCGTGACATCCTGGCAGGGCGTCCCCTCGTCATCGACATGAATGGCGAACGAGGAACTGCCGTCCGGTCCCCGGCCGGCATAATCTCCGAGCGTGATCTTTTCAGAGGCGACCATCTCTCCCAGGCAATCGCCGGCAACCGATCCTGCCAGCACGGAATCGGCTTCGCAGGTATGGCCGATCGCCTCATGCGCGAGGATGCCCGCGACAGCGGAATCCAGCACCACGTCGTGGAAGCCTGCTTCGCATTGCGTGCCTTGGGCCTTTTCACGCAGATACTGGTAAAGCTGCTCGACCCTCGACAAAATCGGATCGAGATCGAGAAACTGATCCTCGATTTCGCCGAACCCGCCGAACACGTCGTAGAGTTCTACGATGCCATCGTTGGCCTGCATGCTGAGAGTGACGCCAAGCGACGCGCGGGGGATATAGGAATAAGTCTCCGCGCCTTCCGAATTCGCGACCGCCTTCTCGCTCACAAAACTTGAGAGCCCAAGATCGCGGTTGATCAGACCTGGATATCTGGCTTCGATAGCGGCATCGAGTTGCCGCAACAGACCGATGCGTTCGGCCACCGGCAGCGGCGCATGTTGGCTGCGATAATCGTAGATGCCTTTGCCGGGAGAGGGAACGGGGAGGACACCCGGTTCGGCAGTCTGCCGAAAGAGCCGAGCATTGTCTGCGGCCTGCGCCAGGACTGCCGTGATCGTGTCGTCATCGTCACCGGGAAGCGCCGCAAAGCCAAAACCCGCGTTGCGATGAATCCTTGCGGAAAGGCCCCTGCTTTGCGAGCGGGTGTTTGCCATAAGGGTGCCCTTGCGCATGGACATCTGGACACTGTAATTGCCGTGCCAGCGCAATTCCGTGTAGCCGCTCGCCCTTTGGGCTCTGGCAGCGATTTTGTCGAGCATAAAAAGTTTCCGGCGAGATGAACTCAAAGGAATATAGCACGAGCGGCCAAAATTGCCCGGCCGCCCGCTGAATTCCTCTCAATTGATCGGCGCACCCTGCCACCGAGGCGTTTAAGCCCTCGGGAGCTGCTTTCTGGGTCGCCGTCGACCTCAGCGTTCGCCCGCCTTCTCAGCCTTCTTGGTTTTCAGGTGTTTCTCGATCTCGGCGCAATGGTCGGTCACGTCTGCGCTCGGTGTCAGACAGATGAAGTCAAACGGCTTCTCCAAGCCAGGGACAGTCTTCATGTACTCGGACGGCGTGGTGCGCTCGGGGTCCACCTCGATGAAGGCGACCGAGACCACAGTGGCATCGGGCAAGTTCTGACGGATGAGATGCGAAACAGCCCAGTCGTTTCGCACATGTCCTGCGCCAGCAATCAGCACCGCTCCGTCGCCGGCATCCGCTGATGCCATTGCCTTTGCAAGCGAGGCGTCGAGCGCGCGCTGCATTTTGATCATGGGCTCCACCGCAGCGGCGGGCAAGAGATTGCAATGCCCTTCTTTTATCTCATGGGCTTCCGCCTCGACGGCTTCCGGCTTTATAGGCCGAGCCAGATCGAGATCTTTCATGGTCTGCGTGTAGATGGGGGACTGCTCCCCCTTGGCGAGCGCCTTTTGCACATCTGCGCCGAGTCCCCCGGCCTTCAACGGCAACGCGGCCTGAAGCGCGGCCTCTGCGATGGGTTGATAAATGGCCCAATCGGGCCAGCCCCGCTCCTCCCACCGTAATGCCTTGCCGAGCTTGCTTGCCTCCCTGACGCCGCCTTTCACATGACGATCGAGTTCTGGTTGCAGATTTGCGGGGATCATCTCAAAGACAATTGCTGGACGCCGGCCTTTACTGACAAGCCCATCGATGAGCCGAGCCTGTAACCGATGATGATCGGGATTATCGTGAATTTCTCCGAGCAACACGAAGCGCGCGTTCGCCAAAGCTTTCTCAAGCTCGCTTATCGTGACCGCTTCAGAATCCGAGTTCCAGATCGTACCCACGAGCGGATGGTCTTGAAAATGTTGCGAAGTCCAGCCGTCTTTCGCGGTCGCATGGCTGATTGGGAGGAAGGGCGCTATGACGACGCCCATGGTCAGAACAAGAAAGGTCCAGGCCGACAACACAAGCCTCCGGTGATAGGTGACGCGTCAAGACATTAATCTTTGAAGTCTACGTCGAGGGATCGCGACGCCGGCTGCCAGACGCCGCGATCAATAACTTTTCTGCCATCAAAAACCAGATAACTGTTGGCTCCGTAATGACGGATCGCGCCGATGGTCTGCCTCAGCGCGTCGATGTCGTTTCCTTCCACGACAAGCAGCGGGATGTCACCGCGGTAGCGCGTCATCCAGACCCGCGCCGTTCCTCGGACGCCCAACTGATCCGGCGGTGACGGCAAACCTGCGCTGTTCAGGGCCTGGGCCACCTGCGGCGTCGTTCCGGCGAGCAGTATGGGCGCGTTCTCCGCCATCGCGCCCTTCACATCGCCCAACTGCCATGCCCCCTCCAATAAGCCAGCCGCGATGTCGCGTCCCACGTCTTTATACTCAGTTTGCGCGTCGGCTATGATAGCGACGGGATTCGGTGCAACCACAAGACTCCGAATGATCGGCGCGACCTCATCCATCGGCAACCGTCGAAAGAGACGATAATCGGGATCGATGCGAAGTGCCGTGATGCCTGCTGAAGATTTCAGTGTGTAATGTTTCTCCACCGCATCCAGGCGCACGACGTGGTGTTCAATCCCGGAGCTCGTTTGGATCTCGACCGGGACATGGAGCAGATAGGGTGGGCCCGACTGCATCAGGGTGAAGCCGATAGTCCCGTCGCCACGCTCGACATCGCGCAGCGTGAGCCGCGGCGCGTCCGGGCGTTCAAGCCATTGCCGGAAGAAGGCGTCGAGGGGACGTCCCGCTGCAGCCTCGAAGGCGTCTTGCAGATCACGCCAGGCAGCCGCACGAAATTGCCGGTTTGTCCAGAAGCGCTGGATTCCAGTACGAAAGGCTCCGGAACCGATCTCGTCGCGAAGCACCCTTGTTGTAGCCAATGACCTGAGAGGCTGTATGGCTGCGGGCCACGAAATCCTTGACGGACCGCGCTTGCTCGGCTGGCAACATGGCGAAATCGGCAAGCCAGCGGCGCCGCATTTCGCGCGCTGCCGCTTCGCCAGACTCTTCTGCAAGCGCATAGTCGGCCATGAAGGTGGTCAAGGCTTCGCACCAGTTGCCGCGTTCATAGTCGACAGCCACTGCGTTGCCCCACCAGGCATGCAGCACCTCGTGAGCCAGCGAACGCTCCTGCATGAACGGGAGCGGCAGGATGCTCTGGCTGACATGGGCAAGCGTCGGGAAGCCGAGACCGACCGGCGATGGGCTCGCCACCACATGGAATTCGCTGTGCGGATAGGTTCCGATCGCGGTGGAGAAAGCATCGAGATAATGCGCGACCTGGGTTCGGTAGCGGTCACCGAGCACGGTGTCGACGGTCTTTGGAAAATAGGTGCGCAGCCGCAGAGGCCCGTGCATCGTCTCGCCCACCACATACGGCCCGGCGAACACCGGCAATTCCCACACCGGTTTTTCAAATACGAACCGCGCAACGGAGCGGCCTTCGGATTCCCGCTCCTCAATTAACCGTCCAGGTGCAACGGCTCGCTGTCCGGCGGGAACGTCGATCGTCACGTCGTATGTGAAGGCATCACCTCCCGAATTTGTGCCGGCCAATCGCACATAAGAGCCCTCAAGATCAGCGAAAGGCGCGAGTTCTCCGCTCTTTTGAACAGTGCCTAGCAGCCTGTCGGACTGATCCTTGGGGTGCTCGGAGTTTCGTCGCTGCTCGGCCGCAATGGGGAGCAAAGCTCCTATAGGGTGCGCCCTCAGGCGGCCTTTAGGGCGAACATCCGCTTCATATTCCAGGCCAAGGTCACAAGCGTCCACTCTGCTTTGACCTTTGCCAGTCCGCGCAGCAGAAACTGGCGGAAGCCGAGCACGGACTTGATGATGCCGAACACCGGCTCAGGGGTATGTTTGCGCTTGGCGTAAAGCTTTTTGCCCTCCGGCGTCTGCAGACGGTGGGCCATGGCTTCGACGGGCGTTGGATTTTCTGGCGCTGGCGGCGCATCGGCAAAACGCCCGGCCAAGGATTGATGGTGGGTATCCCGGCCCAAGGCGATGAGGGGCTCGACGCCAGCGGCTATACAGGCTTTCACATTGGCTCCGCTGAAATAGCCGTTATCGGCCAGCATGGTTTCAGCCCTGCCCAATTCTTCAGGCAGGGCGCCAGTTTTGGCCAGCATGGGCTCGAGCTGCTGCTTGTCATTGGCGGCCTGAACCACATCACTCGCCACGACCAGCAGACTGCCTTCCGCCACAACGGCTTGAGCGTTATAGCAC
>JBAVVQ010000737.1:0-10638 GCA_049697375.1 Rhodomicrobium sp. | reverse complement strand
ATACTGGAGCGGGCGGCAAGCCTGCTGCTTTCCTTCCACGCAGAGGCTGTTTCATGCCAGAGCCTGTTTTGGATGCCTTGTGGGCCGCGTTCGATCAGCTAAGCGTCGCGGTTCTCATCCTTTCAGCAAGCGGACTGATTCTTTTCGTTAATCGAGCAGCCAACGATATGCTCGAAGCGGGTTGGCCAATTCGCCTCTTGGACGGATGCCTGCAGGGGAAAGATCGCGGTGTGAGCGCTGCGCTGAAGCAGGCGATGGACCTCGTAAAGCGAGCAAGGCGCAGAAGCTGGTCCTTATGAAGTTTGTCTCGCCCACCCGTCGGCTGACCGGCCAGGAGCAATTGCAGAGCTGCGCCTTCTGACATTTGCTGACGCAGAACCGGCGATCGCGCTTTTCATCATGCAAGCCGGCCAGACAAGCCACCACGGTATCGATGGGCTTGCCGAGGCTTTTGGGCTGAGCAAGGCCGAAGCGCGAATTCTGAAAGCTCTCGCCGAGACGCAAGACCCAGCCGAGGCTGCGGTCCGGCTGAACCTCGCGCTGTCCACGGTCAAGAGCCATCTAAGGAAAATTTTCCAGAAAACCAGCACGTCCCGGCAAGCCGACTTGCTGCGGCTTGTTGATTGCTGCCGGACGCCCTTTCGAAAGAGCGACAAGGCCTGCTGACGCCGCAATGCGAAGCAAGTTCGCTCGAGCGCCCGTGGCTATTGGGGGCGCCAACTTGCCTCGGGCTGTACTAGGTATTCATGGAATCGAAGAAGTCGTTGTTCGTCTTCGTCTGGCGAAGCTTGTCGAGCAGGAACTCGATGCCATCCATCGGCCCCATTGGGTTGAGGATGCGCCGCAGGACATACATCTTGCGCAGCTGAGCCTGTGGAACAAGCAGCTCTTCCTTGCGGGTGCCAGACTTGGCGATGTCCATCGCCGGGAAGACGCGCTTGTCGGCCACCTTCCGATCGAGAACGAGTTCCGAGTTGCCTGTCCCCTTGAACTCTTCGAAAATCACCTCATCCATGCGGCTGCCGGTTTCAACGAGCGCGGTTGCGATGATTGTAAGCGATCCGCCCTCCTCGATGTTGCGGGCGGCGCCAAAGAAGCGTTTCGGGCGCTGCAAGGCGTTGGCGTCGACGCCGCCGGTGAGAACCTTACCGGAAGACGGAACCACGGTGTTGTAAGCTCGGCCAAGGCGCGTAATGGAATCGAGCAGGATCACGACATCGAGTTTGTGCTCTACAAGCCGCTTGGCCTTCTCGATGACCATTTCGGCGACCTGAACATGCCGGGAGGCAGGCTCGTCAAAGGTCGAGCTGATAACCTCGCCGCGCACGGAGCGCTGCATGTCCGTCACCTCTTCGGGCCGCTCATCGATCAGAAGAACGATAAGGTAGCATTCAGGGTGATTGGCGGTGATGGAATGGGCGATGTTCTGGAGGAGAACGGTCTTACCGGTGCGGGGAGGCGCCACGATCAGACCGCGCTGCCCCTTCCCGAGAGGGGCGACGATGTCGATGACGCGGGGACTCAAATCTTTCGACTCCGAGCGATCGGTTTCCATCTTCAGCCAGGAATTGGGATAAAGCGGCGTCAGATTGTCGAAGTGGATCTTGTGGCGGACCTTCTCCGGGTCATCGAAATTAATCTTGTTGACCTTCAGGAGCGCGAAATACCGCTCGCCATCTTTCGGTCCCCGGATCTGCCCTTCTACCGTGTCGCCGGTTCTCAATCCAAATCGGCGGATCTGGCTCGGGCTTACATAAATATCGTCCGGTCCCGGCAAGTAGTTTGAATCGGGAGAACGCAGGAAGCCAAAGCCGTCCTGGAGCACCTCGACAACGCCGTTTCCGGTAATTTCGATTTCCCGCGCGGCAAGCTGCTTGAGGATAGCAAACATCAGCTCCTGTTTCCGCAGGGCGCTTGCATTCTCGACCGCAAACTCTTCGGCGACGCTGAGAAGCTCGGTTGGAGACTTTACTTTAAGATCCTGAAGTTTCATTTCTTGCATGATGGGGCGATTTCCGGGAGGTGAAAAATCTGGTGCAGGGAAACCTGCTGGCCGGAGAAAATGAGGACTGTCGTCGGGCCGCTTGTCTCTGGAGGGTAGGTTGCGGCTTCTTCACTCTAAATCGAGCACCGGCGAATCTGATCCCATCAGACAGGTGATTGCCGGAAATTTACGACACCGTGAGTATAGCAGCCTTCTACGCTTTCGAAAAGATAGGAACGTGCTTTGACCGCGTTTTCCAGTGAATTCAGATCAAAATGGCTGAACGATGACGAGGATTACGATTCCTGCAAGCAGAAGCGACGGCGCTTCGGTGATCACCCGAAAGAAACGGGAGCCGTGAGGGATGCGGCCGGCTTCAAAATCTTTTCGCCATTTGGCCAGAAAACCATGAATGACCACCAGAAGGGCGACAAGCAAAAGCTTCGCGTGTAACCATCCCGACGAGGCCCACCATCCCGGAGATTCATTCCGGTAAACGACCATCCAAATGCCAAAACCGATGGTCACGACCATCGCCGGATTCATGACCGTCCGGAGAAGCCGGCGCTCCATTGTCTTGAACGCCTCCGCTTGAGGCGTTCCAACACCGGCCTGAGCATGATAGGCGAAAAGTCTCGGCAAATAAAACATGCCCGCCATCCACGCGAAGGCCGCAATCAAATGCGCGGCCTTCATGTACAGATACAGACTGCTCATGAAGTTCATAAAGCTATTCATGACGGGGCACTCGAAGCTGCGCGCGATTAAGCTTCCGCGCGGACAAGACGAATTAGCCGTTCGACATTCTCGACTGGGGTGTCTGGGAGAATGCCATGGCCAAGATTGAAGACGTATGGCTTCGACGCAAGAGAGTCGAGAATCGTCTTCACCCGGCGCTCCATAGCATCCCCGCCTGCGAGCAGCAACAGCGGATCGAGATTGCCCTGGACCGGCAGGCGGCTCTGCATCCGGCTCATCGTCTTCAGCGGCGCTGCTGTATCGCAGCCGAGCGCGTCCACGCCGGTCCTCGCCACATACTCGTCGTATTGCGGCGAGCTTCCACGCGGGAAGCCGATGATCGGAATGCGGGGGTGAGCCGCTTTCACCTGCTTCACGATTCTCGCCGTCGGTTCGATGACGAAGGCTTCGAAGTCGTTATCCGCGAGAGCGCCGGCCCAACTGTCGAAGATCTGCACCGCCCGCGCGCCGGCATTCATCTGGCCGATGAGATAGGTGGCGGAGGCTTCCACAAGCAAGTCGAGAATTGCGCCGAAGGTTTTCGGTTCGCGATAGGCCAGAAGCTTGGGGGTCTTGTAGTCGGAGGAACCGCAGCCTTCCACCATATAGCTCGCGACCGTCCATGGCGCGCCGCAAAAGCCGATCAGCGGCGTCCCGCCCTCGAGTCCGGCGATGGCCTTGCGGATCGACTCGTAAACGATCTCGAAGGTCGAGTGCGCCCTGGAAACAGAAAGCTTGGAAAGATCAGCCATGGTCTTGATGGGTTCAAGATGCGGCCCCTCGCCTTCACGAAACTCCAGGTGCTGACCGAGGGCATGCGGGACGACAAGGATGTCCGAGAAGATGATGGCGGCATCGAACCCGAAATGACGGATGGGCTGGATGGTCGCTTCGGCCGCGAGTGCGGGTGTGTAGCAGAGGTTGAGGACCGAGCCGGCCTTTGCTCTAACCTCACGATACTCGGCCAGATATCGCCCCGCTTGCCGCATCAGCCACATGGGAGGGGCCTTGTGAGCCTTTCCCGCCAGAGCTTCCAAGAACTTCGGCTCGCCTTGCTTGATGGTGGCCTCGGAGAGGATCTTCATCAAAAAAAATCCAATTAGAATCTGCTGTTGTTATTTTTAGGGAAGGGAAAACGTGCAAACTTTATGTTTTGCCGCGTTCGTCCCCTGGCTGCAGGCGCGGGACCGGCCTAGAATGCAAGCGGCTGAGCTTTTGTTGAAAAACTCGCGCTTGCATCGGTTTCGTCCTTTGCTGTTTAGCCTTGCTTTGCCCCTTTCAGCAATGAATAACTAGAGGAGCAGGCTGTGAAGACTCAGCGCAGGTCAGAGAGCCGGATGCTAACCAAGGGCTTTTTTTCCAAAGCGCTAAAACTTGTGCGCTCTTTTTGAATTGGCGTGGAGGACTCAATGGCGGACGACGGAGGCAAGCCGGGCCAGGGCGCCAAAGATGGGCCTCTATCCTCGGAATTCACACCAATCCCCAGCCCCCCGAAGCACTTTCACCTGCACCTGGTTTCGGATGCCTCGGGCGAAACCTTGACGACAATGGCGAAGGCGGCGGTCGTGCAACTCGCCGGCGCCAAGCCCAACCGGCATATGCATCCCTTGGTGCGCAATCCGAAGCAACTCGCTATGGTCTTGCAGCACATTGAATCGGCGCCGGGCATCGTGCTTTACACACTCATGAATCCCGATCTCGCCCGTCTCCTTGAAGAACGATGCGGGGAACTTGACGTACCCTGCATCGCCGTTCTGAAGCCTGTTTTGCGGGCTTTCGAGGAGTATCTGAAAATGCCGGCGCGCGCCGTTGTCGCAGGCCAGCATACGCTCGATGCCGACTACTTCCGGCGGATCGAGGCCATGAACTTTACGTTGAGCCATGACGACAGCCAGAGCACGGAGGATCTGGAGAAGGCTGACATTGTGTTGGTCGGCGCTAGCCGCACCTCAAAGACACCGACGAGCATCTATCTTGCGAACAGGGGTTACAAAACTGCGAATGTGCCGCTCGTTCCCAATATTCCGCTGCCGCCCACGCTGAAAGAGCTCAAGACGCCTTTCGTGGTCGGTCTTGTCGCGAGCCCGGAACGGCTCGCCGAGATCCGGCGAAATCGGTTGCTTGCTTTAAACAGCAACAAATTCGATGATTATATCGATTCTGATGCTATTAAGGACGAGATAGCATTTACAAAGAGACTGTGTTCGCAGCACGGTTGGCAGGTTCTTGATGTCACGAGAAAGTCCATCGAGGAGACGGCTGCGGCCATAATCGCTCTTTACGAAGCGAGCCGCCGGTAACCTGATTGCTTCTTCCTTAAGCTTGAGTTCAAAATAGGTTATACTTCGCGCGATGCAGTCCGATTACCCAGAGATCATACTTGCGTCGGAGAGTGCTGCGCGCGGGGCCATTCTGGCTCACGCAGGCATCCGGTTTCATCAGCGCCCTTCGATGGTGGACGAGGCGGAGGAACAAAAGCACTTTGTTGCCAATATGACGCCCATGGAAGTGGCGAAGGCGCTGGCTCGGCTCAAGGCCGACAGCGTCTTGGAGATGGAGCCTGGAGCCATCGTGATCGGCGCCGATCAGGTTCTCTCGATCGGTAATGAGCTGCTACAGAAGCCACGAAACCGGGAAGAGGCGCGCCATCAGCTTCTAAAACTGCGTGGGCAGACGCACAAGCTTCATTCCGCGGGGGTGCTCTTATACAATGGCCACGCGACGCCCTTCTGCGACACTGCGACGATGACTGTGCGTCATTTCTCGGAGGAGTTTCTTAATTGGTATCTCGAAATGGCGGGCGACGGCGTCCTCACGTCCGTGGGCGCTTATCATATCGAAGGTCTCGGTATTCATCTCTTCTCGGAGGTGAAAGGCGACTATTTCACAATCCTCGGTTTGCCGATCCTTCCGGTGTTGAACGAGCTGCGCCGGCTCTCGGTTCTCACGATTTAGGAAAACCGGCATGAAGCGCGCTTGTGTGATCGGCTGGCCCATATCCCACTCATTATCGCCAGCGATACACGGCTATTGGCTCGACCAATCCGGCATAGACGCCGAGTATGTGAAAGTGGCTGTCGAGCCCAAGGATTTGGCGTACTTTCTGACGAACTTGGCGGCCAACAGGTATTGTGGCGGCAATATCACCGTGCCCCACAAGATCGAGGCCCATCGCCTTTGTGAGCATCGCGACGCCGCCGCGGACGCAATCGGGGCCGTGAACACGGTTTGGCTCGAAAGCGGAAGATTGGCGGGCTCAAACACCGACGCTTACGGCTTTCTCGCCAACCTGGATCGCGAGGCGGCAGAATGGGATCGGGCCGGCCCGGCGGTGGTCATCGGCGCGGGAGGCGCGGCTCGCGCCATTGTCTGGGCGCTTCGCCAGCGCGGTTTTGAAGATATTCGGATCGTCAACCGGACCAAGCCTCGCGCCGAGGAGCTTGCGTCGGCCTTTCCGCCTGCATCCGCTCATGGCCTGGAGGCATTGAGCCGGGTTCTTCAAGGCGCGAATTTGATCGTCAATACCTCGACGCTTGGCATGAAAGGCGCGCCGCCGCTCGACATCGATCTTTCGGCGGCGGCTTCGGACGCCACGGTGTGTGACATCGTCTATTCTCCGCTTAAAACGGACCTCTTGAGTCAGGCGCGCAGCCGAGGCTTAAGGGCTGTCGATGGGCTGGGCATGCTCCTCCATCAGGCCGTCCCCGGCTTTGAGACCTGGTTCGGTTTCCGCCCCGAAGTAACACTCGAACTGCGCAAAGCAGTGCTTGCCGTCATCCAAGCTCGTGAGAAAGCACAGACATGATCGTCGCAGGCCTCACAGGCTCGATCGGGATGGGTAAGAGCACGGTCGCGGCCTACCTTTGCGATCAAGGCATTCCTGTTTTGGACGCCGACAAAATCGTTCACGATCTTTATGCCGGTGAAGCTGCGCCGTTGATCGAGGTGGTGTTCCCCGGCACGACCAGGGATGGCGTGGTGGATCGCGCGGCTTTGGCCGTGAAGGTCCTCGCCTCGCCAAAAGAGCTGAAGAAGCTTGAGGCCATCATTCACCCCCGCGTCCGCGCCGCCGAATGGGGATTCCTGCTCGATGAGCACGACAAAGGCTCCGATCTGGCCGTCCTCGAAATACCGCTTCTTTTCGAGACGGCGCCACATGCTCTTTTCGACGCTGTCATCGTCGTGAGCGCTCCACCCGGCGTCCAGCGCGCTCGGCTGATGGCGCGGCCGGGCATGACAGACGAAAAACTCGACGCCCTGATCGCGCGGCAACTGCCGGACGCAGACAAGCGCGCGAAAGCCGACTTCGTTGTGGATACCGGCGTCCCTCTGGAAGACACCTACCGCCAAATCGATGCAGTTCTAAGGGAGATTCTGAAACGGCCCCCGCTGGCGTACCAGCGTTGGGCCGACCTCCACGAAGACTAACGCATCGATGGGGCTCAATGCGCGAACTTGTCCTCGACACCGAGACAACCGGGCTCGACCCGAAGGACAATCATCGCGTTATAGAGCTGGCCTGCGTCGAGCTCGTCAATTACATCCCCACCGGCGTTTCGTGGCACTGGTATTTCAATCCGGAGCGCGATGTTCCAAGAGCCGCGACCGAGGTTCATGGGCTCACCGAGGCCTTTCTTGCCGATAAGCCCTTGTTTGGCTCCCTCGCGGATGAAATCCTCGTCGTGCTGGAAAACGCGCGCCTCATCATCCACAACGCGGCTTTTGACGTCGGCTTCCTCAATCATGAATTCGGCCGGCTCGGTTTTCCGCCGCCGATCAATTTCGACCGCGTCACAGATACGCTGGCGCTTGCGCGCCGGAAGCATCCCGGCAGCCCAAACAATCTCGACGCGCTGTGCCGCCGCTATGGGATCGATAACTCCACGCGCACCAAGCACGGCGCTCTGCTCGACAGCGAACTTTTGGCAGAGGTTTATCTTCGGCTTGTCGGCGCGGAGCAGGCGGGCCTGAACCTGACCTCGCACGAGACGGCGGATAAAGCGGAAGGCGAGACGGCGACGCAGATGCGGTTGAAGCCCCTGCCGCCGCGCCTTTCGGACGAGGAGGAAGCGGCTCATGCCGCCTTCGTCGCCTCTCTCGGTCAGAAAGCGATTTGGCTTCGTTACGCCCCGCCCGCCGCCGAAGCGGCGAAGTCTGCGGCGTGAACCCTGCCGCCAACAGGCGTTAGTCTTCACGCCGGCAATTTCTTCAACTCTTAAGTGTTCCGGAATAAAAAAAGAATTACCGTGAGGGTAATTCTGAACGTGTGTGCGCTGGTTGAACAGGAGCCAGAGTTCATGGCTGAAATGATACCAGATCGCTTGCCGAGCGGGGCGAGCGCAGGCGAGAAGCGCGTTTTCGAGGCGCTTCAGCGGTTGCCCGACAACTGTATTGTCTACTATGAGCCAGTTGTCGGGAACAGATATCCGGATTTTGTTGTGATCATGCCTGAGATCGGCCTTCTCATCATCGAGGCGAAGGGATGGTATCCTGCCCACATAGAAAGTGGGGATCTCAATCAAGTAAGGATCGCCAACCGGGGACGATCTGAGACACAGAGACACCCGATCCGGCAGGCGCGGGATTATATGTTTGAATTGATGGATGCGGCGAAGGCTTTCAGCGGCTCCGCCGCACTGCTGCGGAGCGACGGAAATCACGCGGGTCAGTTGATCTTTCCTTTCGACCATCTTGTCGTTCTCAACAATATTAGACGGGAGCAGTTGGACAGTCTTGGCTTAACTCAGCTCTTTCCGGCTTCCAAAGTCATGACAAGGGATGAGTTCGATCAACTGGCTGGCGGTGTGACGGAAGGTCTTGTTAGCGCGCTCAAGAAATTTTTCGATCCCTGGTGGCGCTTTGCCGCCTTGAATGAAAAGCAGATTTCCACCTTGCGGGCCATCATCCATCCGGAGATCGTTATATCCAAAGCACCGTCCGGACGCGAGGAATGCCGGGACACATTGAAGATACTCGACCTCCATCAGGAACGTCTTGAAAGAAAGATCGGCGACGGGCACCGCATTGTGTATGGCGTCGCGGGGTCTGGCAAAACTGTAATATTGATGGCAAGAGCACGTCTGCTGGCCACAGATAAAAACAAACAAGTTCTTGTCTTATGTTACAACAGGCCGCTTGCGGAACACATCCAGGGTCTATTCGCCAAGCAGAACAATGTTGTCTGCCGCACATTCCATATGTGGGGATCGCGACATGGGATCTGTTTCGACACGGAAGAGGACGAGGATCGCTATGGGCAACGTCTTCTCGATCGATTGCAGCGCGGGGAAGGCGATGCGAACCGTTTCGATGCTGTCCTGATCGACGAGGCCCAGGACTTCGCCAAGACCTGGTTTCAATGTGTGAAGCTCGCGTTGAAGGAACCCGATGACGGCGATTTGCTGATCGTCGGTGATGGAAGTCAGGCAGTCTTCAGTAGGAGGCCCTTCAGCTGGAAGGATGCCGGAATATCCGCCCAAGGCCGCACAATTCACAAAGACTTTGATCTGCACGTCAACTATCGCAATACGAGCGAGATTATCGAGATTGCTTCCTTATTTGCAAGCGGCGCCGGCGGGGGTGATCCGGAGCGGAGTTTTTCGGGCATGAAGCCTGATGCGAGCATCGCCGTTCGCTCGGGGCCGTATCCGTCTGTACTGGTGTGTTCAACGAGAGTTGCGGAATGCGAGAGCGCCATTGAACAGATCCGCAGTTGGCTTGGCGCTGGCATCAAGCCTGATGAGATAGCCATTCTCTATCGCGCCATGCCGCAAGATAGCCAATCCGTCTTCACTCAGTTCGTTCGCAAGCTCGAAAATCTTGCCCCTGTCTACTGGCGAAAGGGAAAGATTGGCGCTCCGCAGGGAGCGATAACGCTCTGCACAATGCACTCCTGCAAAGGGCTGCAGTGGCGCGCCGTGCTCATTCTTTGGGCGGACCTGCTTCCATACGGACGGGACCCGGAACAGTGGAAGCTCGAGCGCGGTCTGATGTATGTCGCCACGACCCGCGCAGAGGACGAACTCGTTCTTACGAGATCCGGATATTCGTCCTTCACCGGCGAAATCGAGGCGGCGCTCCCTCGTGTCGGAAAATGAAGTCCAATCTCTGTTGGGCAAGCGAATATGCCGCATTCGGTCTGGACGGCCGATACGGAATTCATTGTGCAGGTTACTGGAACTGGCCCCTTCGGCCTCAACTACGTCAATCCGGCGGACGATCCCAGCAAAGGGGGGTAATCCCAGCTTTTTTGTCACGAGGGGTCATTTTCGATCCGCGGAGAGCTGACCGTACTCGGCCTTTAAGCGCGCGCTCATGTTAAAACGCGCCCGCAAGCCTGGAATGCGGCATCAGGAAGCCAACATCCTAGAGCAAGGCTGCTCCCCTCATCGCGTTAACCTTGGGCTAACCATCGGGTTTTTGTAATTTCAGTGCAGTCTAGGGCAAACAGAGGTAATTTTCGCAAAACGCCCGGTTAGCGGCCCCCGTAAAATCAAGGCTTCGAGAGAGATACTTACATACTTACTATATAGCCGTTTTACAAAACGAAACCAATCTTCACCGGATATTAAGCGACGCCTCCAGATAGGCCGCGAATGCCTGCCTAGCGGGAAATTGAAAAAGGGCAACCTTTAACCATGTGTTGCAAGTGAAGGGCCGCGCGTTCTTGCCGCCCTAAGGACTTGCAATGAAAATCATTCCTATCAGTTTCGGTTTGAAATCCAACCCCGTGACCGGCGATGGCGACGCGCCCCGCGAACGGGAAGCGTTGGATGCCTATTCGGAGATTGTCACCGGCGTCGTCGAGAGCGTGGCCGCGGCCATGGTCGGCATTCAGCGCAAGGCGAAGCCAGGCGAGCCGGAAGGCAATCCGCGCATGCAGGGCGGCGCGGGTTCAGGCCTCGTGATTACGCCAG